>CAZZZK010000023.1:0-16519 GCA_964658555.1 Vulcanimicrobiota bacterium
GTCGCACGCCGGAGCGCCGCGCCGCACGCTCGAATACGACGACGTCGCGCGGATCGCGCGCGAACGCGCGGCCCCGTACGCGGAGATCGCCGCGCGCCTCGAGGAGTTCTTGCCGCCGTTATGAGCACCGATCCGCAGCCCGCGTGGCGCACGTTCGCCTTCTGCAATCGCGGAACGCTCCTCGCGCTCCCCGCGATCGGTCTCGCGCTCTTCGGACGTCCGACCGCGAAGAGCGCGGCGCTCGGCGTGCCGATCGCGTTCGCAGGCGAAGCGCTGCGGTGTTGGGCGGTCGGCTATAGCGGCGTCACGACGCGTGCCGATCACGTCGTCGCGCCGCGCCTCGTGACCGCCGGCCCGTACGCCCATACGCGCAATCCGCTGTACGTCGGCAACTTCGTCACGGCAGCCGGATTCACGCTCGCATTTACCGGTGCGTTCGATGCGCCGCGCCGAACGCTCGTCGCGGCCGCGTGTCTCGGAACGATGATCGGCGTCTACGCGGCGATCGTGCCGCTCGAGGAGGCCTATCTCGCGCGCACGTTCGGAGATGCATTTCGCATCTACGTGGCGGCCGTGCCGCGGATCGTGCCGTCGCTCGAAGCACGGGGCTCGCAAACCGGTGACTACGATGCGAACGTCATCCTTCGTGCGGAGACGCGGACGTTCGTCACGTTCGGCGCGATGCTGCTCGCACTCGCGGGACGCGTCGCGGCCTCGCGCTGAGCCCTCCGCCGGATCCCGCCGAACGACGGACCGGCGTCGTCGACCATTCGTAAATCGGCGCCGTCCATGTGGCTACGCGGATTCGGTCGCCGTACGTCGCGCATGAGATGACGGCATCTCGCTTTTGCGAGCGTCCGACGCTCCCAGAAAACCTTAACAGAAGTCGTCGATGCGATGAAGGCTCTTAAGCCGCCGTTAAGAACCTGGCACCACCGCCAGCCTGGCCGTATACCGACTCGCTATTGAAGAGATAGGGTCGAATCTGCGTTTGAGGCCGTCGTTACATCATCTTCGCTCGAGGACTGCATGAATCGATCTTCGGCCCCACGCATCGGCGACATATCGCCGGTGCGACTTCTCGTTACTCTGAGCATCGTCTTCTGCATGATGCTCTCCATGATTCTCCCGTCGTACGCGATCGGAGGCGTGAACGGAAACATCAACGGTACCGTTACCGACGCTGCGACGCATAAGGCGGTCTCGGGCGCGAAAGTAACGCTGGCGGGCCCCTCGGGGAACTATACCGCCACGACGGACGGCGGCGGCCATTTCACGATCAACGGCGTGAGCGTCGATACGTACACGTTGACGGTCGAAGCACCCGGATACGACGTCACGCAAGATCGAGGCATCACGGTTCAAGGCGACTCGACCGTTACGCTCGGGACTCTCACGCTTTCGAAAGCGCTGCGAACGATCGGTCGCACGCAGACGCGCAGCGCGAGCGGAGCGTTCCAGTCCGGCCAGACGATCGATTCGTATACGGTCAGCGGCGCGCGCGTGCAAGAGGCGCTCGGCCACGCGGACAACACGAACGAAAATCAGCTGCTCCTATCGGTTCCGGGCACGTCGCTCACGAATACGGGGACGCTGACGATTCGCGGTGGTCTTCAGAACGAAGTCGGCTATCAGCTCAACGGCGTCCCGTTCACCGAACCGTTCCTCACCGGCAACGCGTCGAACGGCCGCATCAACGGACTCGGCTCGGCGCAGGTCATCGAAGGCGCGGGCGACGCTACCCAGGGCAACATCGGCTCCGGCGTCATCGACATCGTGCCGAAGCGCGGCACGTATCCCGGTACCGGACTCATCGACCTCGAAGTCGGCGGCCCGAATTTCGATCATCAGTTCAGCGTCGATTACGGCGTCGCCACGCGCAGCGGCAACGTCTCGAATTACTTCTCGTACACGGGCGAGCGCAACGTGCCGTATCAGGGCTACTTCAATCAGAATCCGGCCAATCTCGGTACCGCGAACACCGGGCCCGCGAATTTGGGCGGCGTCGGTTTCTTCGGTACGAGCCTCCTCGCAAACGACGACTTGATCGACAATTTCGTCTTCAAGTTCGGGAAGAACAACCGGCAATCAATTCAGGCGCTGTACAACACGCGCGACCTCCAGGAATTCGGCGAAGTCGGCGGCCTCACCGGTCGCCAGTATTTCCTCACCGACCCGTACACGCAGAATATCGGCGGTAACCCGTTTCCCGACGTTCCCGGTGCGCCCCTGAACGCGGCGCAGCTGTATCAGCAGTACACGAGCACGACGCCGTATTACGGCGGCAACGGGACGGTACCGTTGAACCTCACGAACTCCGCGGTCGTCTCGAATAATCCGACGAAACTTCTGACGTTCGAATACGACAACAACATCGACGACAAAACGTTCTTCGTCGCTCGTTACTACAATTTCTCGGGTCAATCGACCTCGAACACGACGTACGACAGCAGCACGAACCCCACGACGAGTACGACGGGCGGTCAGCGGGTCGGCGGGAACGCCGAGCTCACGCATACGCTCGGGCAGCATACGCTGACGCTGCAGGCGCAGTACGAAGTCCAAAAGCCGCTCTGGAACCAGTATGCCCCGGTCGAGACGCTCGACGTTCTCGGAGCCGGCATCAACGGGCTCTCGATCAACGACTTCCTGCCCGCGGCATACACCGGGACCGGCGCCAACGGCTACGTCTACAACCAGATCGGCCAGTCTCGCATACCGGCGGTCGGTATCGATTACAACAACACGACGTTCCTAACGTCGGGTATCGGTATTCGCGACCAATTCGCGCTCAGTCAAGCGGTGAAATTCGACTTCGGCGTTCGTGCCGATCACGCCGACTATAAATACGGGCACAATCCGTACAACAACACGTCGACGGGCTACACGAACCCGAGCGACGTCGATCCGTCGTTCATCACGAACCAAGTGCTGCATCCGACGGTGATCGATCCGCGATTCGCGGTCTCGCTGCAGCCCACGCCGAGCGACCAGTTCCGCTTCAGCTACGGTCGATCGGTGGAGTTCCTCAACGCGCAGAACGCCGGCACGCCCGGCGGCATGTACAACGCGCAGCAACTGATGACGCTCGCCCCGACGCCGGGGACGAACACGGCGGATCCGACGACCTGGAATTGCGGCAGCGGCCTCAACTCGTCGCGACTCCTCCCGAGCGGCGCGAACGCGTCGGGTAAGGGCGGCGGGTACTTCCGGTGCCAGAATTACGCGCAGCAGCTCTATTGGGCGTACGATCAGAACTTCGACGCGCCGGACCTCGGGAACGGTACGTCGCCGCAGTATTCCAATCTCGACCTCTCCTACGCGCACCAATTTAAGAACGGCTTCGGGATCAAGGCGACCGGCTTCTATCGTCGCTCGACGGGCGAGCCCGGCTTCTTCCTCCTCTCGCAGAAAGTCGATCCGGCGACGGGGACGATCCTCTACCAGATCTTCTCCGTCAATAACAACGCGATCATCAAGACGCCCGGACTCGAGTTCCAGCTGACGACGCCGCAGCGGGCGTACGGCTTCTCGGGCTATCTGAGCGCGACGTATCAGAACTCGCTCTCGAGCGTTCCACCGCTCGTTCCGAACGAAGACACGTTGCCGCTCGTGACGACGCAGTCGTTCCAGCTCGGCAACCTCTATCGGGCCGGGTTCCTCTCGCCGTTCGTCGTGGACGTCGGCGGAACGTACAAAACCAAAGGCGGCCTGAAGATCACGCCGGGCATCGAGTTCAACGACGGCTATCCGACGGGTATCGGCCGGTACATCGCCTATAACGGCTACATCAACGGCGCGGCAGCGAACGTGCTGCAGACCAATCTCGGCGGCGCGCAGCCGACGTTGAACGGATTCAACGGAACGACGGGCCAAGCCGGAGCTTCGCAATATATCGATCCGGCCTATCCCGGCAGCGTGCTCAATCCCAACATCGCGGCGACGCGAGGTGAGAAAGAGACGGCGTCCGCGGGCGGTGAACTCACGAATCCGTCGTTCACGGCGAACCTCGACGTCGAATACACGTTCGGCAAGCGCAACACGATCGGCCTCGCCGTGAACAATCTCTTCGGCACCGTGTACGCGGGTTCGATCCCGATCCCGAATACGTATTATCAGCCCGTCACGACGGGCGTCGCGGGCCCGGCGACCGGTAAGCCGACGCAGGCGAATCCGGCGCAGACGGCTTATGCCAATCACGGCTTCATCAATATTCCGAACAGCTCGTACGGGCAGAATGCGTTCATCCTGCTTCCGAATCAGCCCACGACCTACCGCGTCTACTATCAGCTCGGGCTCTAAAGCGAAGCTGATGAAGGTGAAAGACTTGCGTATTACCACCCGTACGGCAGGCGCGACGATCGTCGCGCTCGCGATCGCCGGTTGCGCCGGCAACTCGGCCTCTCCCGAAGGCGCGACGACCGTCGTCTCGCCGTCGTCCGTCAAAGCGCAAATCGCGATCGGGACCGCGAATCTCTTCGGGACGGCGACCGGGATGAACGTCGTCGCGACGATGAGAACTCCGGCCGGAAAATCCGTCCTCTTGAACACGCCGACGATCACGGGACCGTTCGCGCTCCCGGCCGTCGCCGGCACGGCCGACGGCGAAGGTTCGACGATCATCACGGGTCCGAGCACCGCCGAGATCGCGACCGGCGGAACGATCAGCGCGACGCCGCAAGTCGCGAGCGGCACGCCGTCTTCGTCGATACCGGTATCGACGTTCGGCGTGAGCGGCGGCCTGTTCGCGAACGGCTTGTTCGCTTCGAACGCGAACAATCGAGGCGGCTCGCAGGGCGCGTCCGCGATCAACGATACCCCGTACGCGCAGCCGCTCTACGATCAGCTCAACACGGCCGGTTCGGTCGGGGCGACCACGGATCCGAACGGCTTCGTTCCGTGGGGCGGTCCTCCGGCATTCGATCCGAACAAAAACGGCGAGGGGACCCGCGACGGCACGTTCGATGCGAGCGTCCTCGGCGTGTTCGAAGGCCTCAACGTCTTCGAAGGCGTGACGCCGCGAACGGGATTGTACAATCTTCGCGTCGTCATCCCGACCAATACGACGAACACGAACATCACGGCGTCGACGACGTTGCCCGCGGTCACGACGCTGCCGACGGCGACCGCGCCCACCTTCGTTCCGGACGGACTCGGGGGCGGCTCGTTCGCCGTCACGTTGCCTGTCGGCGTCACCGACGCACTCGTGCAGATCACCGATGCGGGATCGCTCTGCCATCTCGGCAATCCCGGCGTCTCGTATTTCACGCTGCACGCGACGGCGAGCGGGACGCTGACGTTGCCCGATCTCGACGGGCCGCGCACCGCGACGACGCCGTACACGACGACGCCGACGATTTGCACGGCGGCGCAGAACAGTGCGGTCACGGCGGGGTCGCCCGGCGATACCTTCACCGTGACGCTGATCGGTGCCGACTATCCGCTCTACGCGTCCAACTATCTCTTCACGCTGACGTCGCAGACGCCGACGATCCTCGGGCCCGCCGGATCCGACGATCTCACGATCTCGCCCGCCTCGACGCAAACCTCGACGTAACGTCGGTGCGGTAATCGAAACCGCGTTCGCAACGGCCCCGTTTACGAGAGCCCCGTTCGTCGCGAGCGGGGCTTTTCGTTCGCCTGCTAAAGCTTCCGAAATGGTACACCGTTTCCGTTCGCCGTCGACTGCGGGCTCAGTCCGTTGCTAGGCACGTCCGTCATCCTCGCGACGGCGCGGACGCCGTTCGGAAAATTCGGCGGCGCGCTCGCGTCGCTCTCCGCGACGACGCTCGGCGGCGAAGCGATTCGCGCGGCGGTCGCGCGTGCCGGCATCGATCCCTCCGACGTCGACCACGTCGTGATGGGCAACGTCATCCAGGCCGCGAACGGTCAGGCGCCCGCGCGCCAAGCGCTCTTCAAGGCCGGGCTCGCGAAGACGACGACCTTCGAGACCGCGAATAAGGTCTGCGCGTCCGGCATGATCGCCGTCGTCGCGGCCGCGCGGCTCGTCGAGGCGGGCGAGAAACGCGTCGCGATCGGCGGCGGCATGGAATCGATGTCGAACGCGCCGTACGCGCTTCCGAGCGCCCGCTTCGGGTATCGCTTCGGCGACGGCACGCTCGTCGATCTCATGACGTTCGACGCGTTGCTCGACCCGTTCTCGGGCTGGACGATGGCGCAGGCGCAGACGCGCGTCAACGCCGATCTCGGGATCACGCGCGAGGTGCAGGACGCCTTCGCGTTTCGCTCGCACGAACGCGCGACGCGCGCCCGGGCGGACGGCCGGCTCGCGGACGAGATCGTCCCGCTGCGCATCGCGTCGAAGACGAAGGGCAGGCTCGCGGCGGACGTGCCCGTCGAGCTCGCCGCGCCGCGCGTCCCCGCGCTCGCGGGCGATCTGCCGGGCGAGCGGTTCTTTCACGAGCCGCCGCACGAGATGCGCGCGCGGTCCGATCGCTATCACGCATACGTCGCGGGCGACGTCCCGCACGCGCTCGTCGAGCACGACGAACCGGTCCGCGCCGACGCGTCGCTCGAGGCGATGGCGAAGCTGCGCCCGCTCGACGCGGGCGGTACGGTCACGGCCGGCAACGCCCCCGGCGTGAACGACGGGGCGGCGGCCGTCGTCCTCGCGAGCGAGGCGTACGCGCGCGAGCACGGCCGCGAGGCGCTCGGGACGCTCGTCGACCACGCCGATGCCGCGTGGGATCCGGCCTACCTCGCGCTCACGCCCGCGATGGCGTCGCGCGTGCTGCTCGATCGCCATCGGCTGCGCCCGAGCGACGTGCACGTGTGGGAAGTCAACGAAGCGTTCGCGGCCGTCGCTTGGAAGACGGCGGACGTGCTCGGCCTCGATCCCGAGCGCGTCAACGCGCAGGGCGGCGCCGTCGCGTTCGGGCACCCCGTCGGCGCGTCGGGCGCGCGCCTGATCGGTTCGGTCGTTCATCAATTGCGGCGCCGCGGCGGCGGCCTCGGCATCGCGGCCATCTGCAGCGGCGGCGGCCAAGGCGATGCGGTGTTGATTCGCGTGGAGTGACGGGTATCGGCGGCGAGCGGCATGAGGTGTGCGCCGTTCGCTCGCGAAACCGAACCCCGTGAAACTTCTCGAATATCAAGGGAAGGAATTGCTCCGCCGCGTCGGGATCGCGACGCCGCTCGGCGTGCATTCGACGAGCGCGGAGGCGGTGTGCGCGTACGTCGCCGAGCACCCCGGCGCATGGGTGATCAAGAGTCAGGTCCTCATGGGCGGTCGCGGAAAAGCGGGCGGTATCGCGTTCGTCGACTCCGCCGAAACGGCGGACTCGGCAGCGCGGGCCCTGCTCGGGAAGCATCTCGCGAACGCGCAGAATCCGAGCGGCGAGACGGTGCGCTCGCTGCTCGTCGAAGAACGTCTCGCGATCGCGAGCGAGGCGTACGTCTCGATCGCGATCGATCGCGCGCGCAAGCGGCCGGTCGCGATCGTCAGCGCGCGCGGCGGCATGGACGTCGAAGAGGTCGCGGCGAGCGATCCCGCGGCGATCGTTCAGTACTTGATCGATCCCGCGATCGGGGCGCAGCCGTTCGTCGCGCGCCGGCTCGCCTTCGCGGCGAAGCTGCCGCTCGGTTACCACAAGGCGTTTCCGGCGATCCTCGACGCGCTCTACGCGCTCTTCATGCGCTACGGCGCGAATCTCGTCGAGATCAATCCGCTCGTGCTGACCGCCTCGGGCGACGTGATCGCGAGCGACGCGAAAGTCGAGCTCGACGACGGCGGTCTCTTCAAGCATCCGGAGTTCGCCGCGTGGAAGTCGGCGGGACCCGAAGACGCCGATCAGGCCGCGGCGGTCTCGATCGGGCTCGGGCTCTCGAACTACGCGAAACTCGACGGCGAGATCGGCGTGATCGCGAACGGCGCCGGGCTCGGGATGGCGACGATGGACGCGATCCGTTCGGCCGGCGGAGCGGCGGCGAACTTCCTCGATATCGGCGGCGGCGCACAGGCGGAGCTCGTGAGGCGAAGCTACGAGCTCGTGACGAGCGACGCGCGCGTGCAGGCGATGTTCATCAACATCTTCGGCGGCATCACGCGCGGCGATCAAGTCGCGTTCGGCATCGTCGAGGCGTTGCGCGCGGGCGACCTGCGCGCCGTACCGCTCGTCATCCGCCTGACCGGAACGAACGAACGCGAAGGCCGCGCGATCCTCGCGGCGGCCGGGATGGAATCGGTCGAGACGATGGACGCGGGCGCGCGGCGCGCCGTCGAGCTCGCCGCGGCCGTGCGCTGACGTGTCGATCTGGCTCGATAAGAATTCCAAGATCGTCGTGCAAGGCGCGACCGGCCGCGAGGGGCACTTTCACATGCAGCGGATGGTCGCGTACGGAACGCGGATCGTCGCCGGCGTGACGCCCGGCAAGGGCGGGACGTCGCTCGACGGCCTGCCCGTCTTCGATACCGTTCGCGGCGCCGTCGACGCGACGGGCGCGACGCACAGCATCATCTTCGTGCCGCCGGCCCGCGCGGCCGACGCCCTCTACGAAGCGTACGACGCGGGCATCTCGCTCGCCGTCTGCATCACCGAAGGCATCCCGGTCCACGACATGCTGCGCGTCGTCGCCGCGACGCAGCCGATGCGGATCCTCGGCCCGAATTGCCCGGGCCTCGTCTCGCCCGGCCGGTCGCTCGTCGGCATCATGCCCGGGCACATCTTCGCACCGGGCCGCGTCGGCATCGTCTCGCGTTCGGGCACGCTGACGTACGAGATCGTCGACGTCTTAACCAAAGCCGGGTTCGGGCAGTCGACCTGCGTCGGGATCGGCGGCGATCCGATCATCGGCACGAGCTTCGTCGACGCGCTTCGCGCCTTCGCGACCGACGTCGAGACCGATGCGATCGTCCTCTGCGGCGAGATCGGCGGGAGCGACGAAGAAGAAGCGGCGTCCTTCATCGCCGAGCACCTCGCGGGCAAGCCGGTCGTCGCGTTCGTCGGCGGCCGTTCGGCGCCGAAAGGCAAACGGCTCGGCCACGCGGGCGCGATCATCTCCGGTTCGTTCGGAACGCCCGAAAGCAAGCTCGCCGCGTTCGCGGCGGCGGGCGTCCCGGTCGCCGATCGCCTCTCCGAGATACCCGCGATGCTGCACGCGTCCGTCGTTTCGCGCTCGTAGATCCGGTTCGTTTTCGTCAGCCTCTATCCAAATGGCTACCGGAGTGAGGCAATACTCCGTTGCCAGGATTAGCCGACGTCGATTTCGATCGCTCGTCGATTCGCCAATTGGCTAAACGCGATATTAAGAAAGCCCAAGGAATCACAGTCTCGTTTAAGAACCGGTCCCACATCAGCGCCCCCTTCATGGGGAGCGTCGTTCTTCCGTATTTTCGCTAGGAGTCCCAGCATGCTGAAACGTCGTTTCATCGCGTCGCTGATTACCTTTTTGATATCGTTCGCGCTCGTTAGCCAGGGAACGTTGGTTCTGGCCGGTACGACGGGAGTTCTATCAGGGGTCGTCACCGACGGCGTCACGGGGAAGGGCCTCGCGGCCGTAACCGTTACCGCCACGAGCCCCTCGCAAACGGCGAAAGCCACGACCGACGGCTCCGGTCACTTCACGCTCCTCTCGCTCGCGCCGGATACGTACACCGTCTCCGTCGAGCTTCAGGGCTATCAGCCGAGTTCGTCTCCGGGCGTGACGGTCGTTTCCGATAACACGCGCGAGCTCTCGCTCACGCTCTCGAAGTCGTTGAAGACGATCGGCAGAGTCAACGCGCGATCGGCGGGCAATCTCGTGCGACCCGGTACGACGGCCGACGTCTACTCGATCAATGCCACGCAACAGGCGAAGCTCTCCGCGGCAGGCGGCGGTGCGACGCAGGACTCCGCATTCTCGGCGCTTTCAACGGTGCCGGGCGTTGCGGTCGCTCCGGGACAAGGCGGCTACATCGGCGCCGGCGCGACGCTCTCGATCCGCGGCGGCGATTACGATCAGATCGGTTACCAGTTCGACGGTATCCCGATCAATCGGTCCTTCGATAACTATCCGTCGAGCGCGACCTCGTCGCTCGGTCAACAGGAACTCCAGGTCTACACGGGCGCTCCGCCGCCCGGCACGCAGTCGATCGGCATCTCGGGGTACATCAATCAGGTCATCAAGACCGGCACCAATCCGGGTTTCGCAAATCTCGATCTCGGCATCGGATCCCCGTATTATCATAAGGCGTCGTTCGAATTTGGCGGCACGGCGCTGAACAATCGCTTTTCGTATTACGTCGGGGTCGGCGGATATAACCAAGACCAGCGCTACGTCGACAACTACGACGGTGCGAGTCTCGCGAATTCGTACGGCTACCCGCTCGATTCGCTCGGCGACGTCATCAATTGTTCGTCGAAGGGTATCTCTCAGGGCATCGTCCCGTCGTGTTACAACAACGGTAAGCTCACGCCTCAGGGCCTCGTCCTCGGGCCGTATAATTCGTTCTCGCAGTCGTCCGTCTCGGATCGCGATACGGTCGCAAACTTCCACTACTACTTCCCGCACAAGGACGGAACGCGAGACGACATCCAGCTGCTCTTCGACAACAGTGCGCTGCACACGCAGCTGTACAGCTCGGCGAACGATCTCGGCGGCGTCGGCTTCTGGCAGAATCTCAACGTCATCGCCGGCGGCACGTTTGCGGGCAATAATAACGTCAGCGGCACGAATGCCGGTTTCCTAACGAACGGCAAGCCGAACACCATCACGTATATCGACGGCTATCAGCTCGGTTTACCGACGGGCGGCTTCTTGCCGACGAATTATCAAAAGTACGCGAGCGTATACTCGTTCCCGAACTCGAACCAGCACACGTTCGACGATCAAATCAATCCGGGTGACCGTGAAGGCTTCAACAACGACCAATCGATCCTGAAGGGTCAATTTACGAAGTCGCTCGGCTCCAGCGCGTTCATTCGCGCGTACGGCTACTCGTACTATTCGGACTGGCTCATCTCGGGCGAAAACTCGGCCTACATTCCGCTCGGTGCGTCGAACGGCGACTACGAGCTCGAGTCTCATTCGCGCGGCGCCGGTTTCACGTTCCAAGATCAGATCAACTCTCAGAATTTGCTGAGCATCAACGGAGACTATTCGACGGCGGGCGTGCTTCGCGATAACAATACGGAGTACATCAACGGCGAGTACCTCCCGAATACGTACAACGCTCGTACTGCGGTGGGCGTCCTCGTCGACTCGTCGAACCCGACCAACGGCGTCTGTTACAATCCGACGGGCGCGGCCACCAGCTGCTTCTCGTCACCGACGGCTTACAACGGTTACGTGGCTCCGACCGCCACGAAGCCCGGAAATCCGACCGGTACGCAGTTCGCGACGCTGCAACAGGTGTACAACGGGACGGTCGCGCCGATCACGGCTGCCGCGTGCGGTGGTGGCCCATGCCAATACCTCATCGTCGGGAACGGTCAATACGCAACGTACAATACGGTGACGCCGCGCTTCTTCGGCGCGTCGATCAACGACACGATCCGTCCGTTCCAAAAATTGACCATCGATCTCGGGCTCCGGCTCGACGACTATCAATTCATCGGGAGCGATACGTCGGGGGGCAACGCTCGCGCGTTCTACTACGCGGCGTACAATCGCGAGATGTGCGAGAGCAACACGACGCAGCTTCTCAACTCGAAGTCCCAACTCGGTATCGCGAATAACGCGAGCTGCACCACGGCCGGTGCGTTCCAAAACGTGAACTTTACGAACCCGTCCGGAAACGTCACTCAGACGTACCCGGAGTTTCAGCCGCGCGCCGGATTTACGTACTCGGTCACCCCGACGACGGTTTTCCGCGCCGCATACGGTCGCTACACGCAGCCTCCGAACACCGCGTTCGAGCAGTACAATACGCAACAGGCGAATTCGCCTTCGACGCTCTACGGCACGTACGGCTTCCAGCAGTACGGCTTCACGACGCCGAATCACAACGTCCCGCCGGCCGCCTCGAATAACTACGACTTCTCGATCGAGCAGGCGCTGCCGAATCAGGTCTCGTTCAAGATCTCGCCGTTCTTGCGCAAGACGCAAAATCAGAGTCAGCAATTCTACCTCAACCGTGCGACGAATTTCGTCTCCGGTCTCGCGGTCGGAAATCAGACCTCGCAAGGTGTCGAGTTCGAACTCGACAAGGGTGACTTCAGCCGCGAAGGCCTCTCGGCGAAGCTCTCGTTTGCGTACACGAACAGCTACATCAAGTACAACAATCTCTCGAACGGTACGACCGTCCTCACGTCGGTCGTCAACGGCATCAACGCGTACAACGCGTTGACGAAAGCGGGCGGCGGCGCTCGTTGCTATACGCTGGTGACTGCGACCGGTGGCGGAACGGCCGATCCGAATTGCGGTCCGACCAGCATAGCGAATCCGTATTACAATGCTCCGATGCAAGACGCGAATGCGTTCAGCGCATCGCAGAAATACATCCCGTACGATACGATCCCGGCCGGTATCGGTGTCTCGGCGGATCAGTACGGCTATCCGTACGTCGCGTCGCTCGCGCTCAATGAGAAGGTCAAACGCTTCTCGATCACGCCGATCGTGCAGCTTTTCGCCGGAGCACGGTACGGTTCGCCGCTCGCAACGCTCGGGATCGATCCGACGTCGTGTACGGCCGCACTCGGAACGAGCTCGGTCGGCGATCCGCGGTACAAGTACGGATCGACCGGTGGCGCCGCATACGATGCAAGCTCGTGCGGAACGCTTAACGGCGGCATCCCGAACCCGGAGTCGGGTGCCTTCGACGGGCTCGGAGCGTACTCGAATCCGACGCAGCTGCTGATGCATCTGCAGCTCAACTACGACGTCAGCAAGAATTTCTCGCTGACGGCGAACCTCTCGAATCTCGTGAACACGTGTTTCGGAGGTTCGAAGGTACCTTGGGCGGTCACCGGGGCGTGCTCGTATGGTGTCGACTACGCCGGCCAGTCGGGTGACATCGGTAATACCTACAACCCGGGAGACGCAATTCAGCCTCAGGCGCAACACGCATACGCTCCCGTGTTCAATGAGCAGCCGTTCGGTGTCTACGTAACGGGCAACCTCAAACTCTAAGGCCCGACTCTCGAGTCCGAAATAGAGAAGGCTCCATCGTAAGATGGGGCCTTCTCTTTTCACGCAAACGGCGGATCCGATTCGAAAGTTTGAGCTGATGACGCCTCCGTCGGGCAAGGGGGCATCGCCGACCGGCGCATAAAGCGACGCGGTGCGATTTGGATATCACTGCGAGGAATGCGAAGAAGCCGTCTGGCCCGCGACGACGCAGGTCGAGCTTCGTTGGTTGATGTCGCGAACTCACGTTGCGCGCGAGGTCGCGAGCCATACGAGCGGCGGGCTCGATACGTGGATCATGGAAGGCCTGGAATTCCTCGAACATCACGGCGGGCACGACGTAGCACTCGTCCGCCGCCCATAGCAACGACTTCGACGACGCGTGGAGTCCGTTAGAATCGACTGGCGCGACAGCTTGTCGGAGCTACGATCGAGAGCTGCCCGACGTTCCGACCACCCAAGAAAAAGCGACTCCAAATTTGGAGTCGCTTCGTGCATTCTGCCGAGCGTGTTGGCCGGACTCGGCGTCGAGGCTCTTCAGTGAGGTCGATCCAAGAGCGCTAGCATTTCGCAAATTTTTTCATGGTGCGGACGCGCCGACTAGCGAACGATAATGAGGCGCTCACCCGGAACGATCGTCGGGCCAACGAGATGGTTCGTCTCCATGATGCGGTCGATCGTTTCTTGCGTGCTTTCGCCGCTTGGGGTGAAGCGATCGGCGATGTTCCAAAGGCTCTCGCCGCCCTTGACCGTCACCGTCACGCGGTGCGTCGGGCCGGCGGCATAGAGCTTCGATTGTGAGAGCGCGGGGATCGCGATCAAGGCACTTAGCGCCGCGAGCGACAGGACCGGCATCAGCGTGATCCGATTGCGCTTGTATGAGTACATCGTTCCGAGCTCCTCACCATATCTTGGGGCAAACGCGTGTTCGTCTACGACATTTTAGCAAGCAGCCTGTGGAGATGTCAACGAAAATCGAACATACGTTTGCATGACCCTGTGGATATGTGGTATCTTTTCGGCAATAAACGGCGCGTTCGTGCGTCGTTGCCGGAGCAAATTGAACTGATGTCGCAGCGCGCCCCGACGCAGAAGCAACTTGATATCCTCGAGGCCATTCGTGCATTTACGCTCGAACGCGGCTACCCGCCGTCGGTGCGAGAGATCGGAGTGCTCGTCGGCCTCTCGTCGTCGTCGACGGTCCAATCCCATCTGCGTACGCTCGAGAGCCTCGGGCTGATCTTCCGCGATCCGACGAAGCCGCGCGCCTTGACGCCGATCGATCCGAAGGGGCCGCCGTCGATACCGCCGCCGACCGTCGTCGCTGCGGCTCGCGAGATCCCGTACGGCGTGCTGCCGATCGTCGGACGTGTCGCCGCCGGCGCCCTCGCGACGGCGACGGAGCAGCGCGAAGGCGATTTCGTCGTCCCGCCCGATCTCGCACGGCACGCCGGGTCGTTCATGCTGCGCGTGCGCGGCGAGTCGATGATCGAGGCCGCGATCCTCGACGGCGATTTGATCGTGGTCGTTCCGCAACCCGATGCACGCAACGGCGAGATCGTCGTCGCGATGGTCGAAGGCGAAGCGACCGTCAAACGCTTTTTCCGCGAGAATGGGCGCGTTCGGCTGCAGCCCGAGAATCGCACGATGGAGCCGATCTACGCGAAAGACGTCACCATCGTGGGTCGCGTCGAGGCGGTCTTCCGCCGCCTCTAAACCGGGGCCGCCCAGAAGCTCACGGGCGCGTGCGCGCGGGGTAATAGACGCGCGGCGCGCGAACGGACGTCCTTCGTGTCCTCGACCCGCGAAAAATTCGGCGCGCGATTGCGCCCGCTAACCGAGGCGCTCGTTTCGCGTGTCCGGCTGTTCGCCGAAGCGCCGGAGATGCTCGCGATCCAAGCGACGTTGCCGCCGAGCTTTATCGGGCTCGGCGTCGGGCTCGTCGTGTTGATGCTCTTCGCACATGGGACGCTGCTCGCGCGTTTCTCGGAGTCGTTCACGGCGGCGTTCGGTGCGATGTCGGGATTACTCGTCGTCTTGCTCGCCTTCGATTACGCGAGGCGTCGCGGCGTGCCGCGTGCGCTCGGCGTCGCGGTTACCGTCGCCGCATTCGCGATCTCGCTGCCCTATCAAAAGGCGTCGTCGTTCGTCGCGCTCACGCAGGCGCTCGGCGCGAGCGGCCTCTTTCTCGCGATCGGGATCGGGCTCGGCACGATCGCGTTGATGGCGGCCCTGCGCGACCGGATCGGAGCGGGCGGCGGGTACGCCCTCGGCGCGGCGATCGTCGTCGGCGGAGCGGCCGCGCTGCTCGCCGCCGGGTTCTCGCTCACGGGCATGCTCGACCGCGCCATCTCGCCGCTCGGCAATCTCGGCGACAGCCTCGAAGCGCTCGTCATCATCACGGTCGTCGAAACGCTGTTGTGGCTCGTCGGCATCCATGGACCGGCGCTGCTCGCGCCCGTCGTGTTGCCGGTCTACATCCGCTTGCAGCTCGAGAACACGACGGCGCTCGCGCATAACCATCCGTTGCCGCACATCGTGACCGTCTCGCTGTTCCTCTTCGTCTTTCCGGGCGGCGCCGGAGCGACGCTGCCGCTCGTCGCGCTGCTCACGCGGACGAGCGTCAAACGCGTGCGCCGCATCGCCCTCGCGACGCTGTTGCCGGGGTTCGCGAACGTGAACGAGCCGCTGATGTTCGGCGTGCCGCTCGTCCTCAATCCGACGCTCGGCGTGCCGTTCGTCGTCGCGCCGCTCGTCCTCGCGATCGTCTCCTACGAAGCGATCGCGCTCGGCTTCGTCGCGCGGCCGGCGTACTACATTCCGTCGGTCGTGCCCGTGCCCGTCAACGTCTTCCTCGCGACGCGCGATTGGCGTTCGGTCGTGCTGATGCTCGTCGATCTCGCGCTCGCGACGGCGATCTACGCGCCGTTCGTCCGCGCGTTCCAACGCGCCGAGGCCGCGAAGCCCGAGGAGGCCGGCGCGTGATCGACGAGCTGCTGGAACGCTTCCCGCCGGGAGCGCGCGTCGCCGCGGCCGCACGGCTCGCGTTCGAACGGACGGCGAACGTTCCGGCGCGCGATGCCGTCGCGGCGCGGGTGCGGGCGAAGGTACTGCGCGCCTTCTACGACGAGCGGCTGCCCGAGAGCGCGCTCGCGGGGACGAACGGCTACGGCTACGACGATGCCGCGCGGACCGGGTACGAGGCGCTGCTCGCGCGGATCTTCGGTGCCGAGCGCGCCTTCGCGCGGCTCTCGCTCGTCAGCGGTACCCACGCGATCGTGACCGCCCTCGACGCGTGCCTGCCGCACGGCGGCCGGCTCGTCTCGGCGACCGGCCGCCCGTACGATACGCTTCGGAACGCGATCGCCGAGGCGCCGGGGTCGCTCGTCGAGCGCGGCATCGCGTACGCGGAGGTGCCGCTACGCGCGCCGGAGGCCGGCGGCGGGGCGGACCT
>CAZZZK010000024.1:0-16285 GCA_964658555.1 Vulcanimicrobiota bacterium
CGACGGCGGAACGACCGGCGTCGGCTTCGGATCGCGGCGTCCCGACGGGATGTTCCCCTTGCCCGCATGGAAAATGCGCAGACGCAGCGGCCGCGATTGCGAACCGATCTCCATGACGAAGCTGTCGTACACGCCGTCGACCGTAAAGCGGTTGAGCGATGCGAGATACGTGTAGTTGATCAGCGTATCTCCCTCGGACGTAACCGCGAGCGAGATCGGCACGTCGCTCGGGACCTCACGCTGCACCGGGAATTGAATGTACGTGTGCGAGCCGTCGCTGCAGACGACTTGCGGCACGAGTTCCGGGGGCAACTTTTCCGAGGAGGGGCGGCCGCGCGGAGGATGATCGCTCTGCGCGTTCGGATCGACGAGATACGTGTAGTCGAAATCGAAGCAGGTCTTCTGTAACGCCGCAACGTTCGCCGGCGTGGCGGTCGCGACGGGTTGGGGCTCGCCGTTCGTCGCGCGCAACGCCGTCTGCGTCGCGATCGCGAGATCTGCGAGCGACTTGTACGTTTCGTCGCCGTACGAGAACGAATAGTACGATGCTCGATCGCGCTGCGTCGAAATGGCGAGAATATAATACGTTCGCTTGGTCGTCGTGAGGATGATATTCGTGCGGAGCCCGGCCCGCGACGGACGGAGCACCAAATGCGGCGTCAATTCCTTATCGCCCGAATATCCGATGTGCGGGTCCCATTCTTCGATATGCGCGTTGAAGCCGTCGTTGACGCGCTCTCCCGCTTCGAGCTGAATATCGCACTCGTACCGGGCGGCACATGAAATCGTAAACTCGCGATGCTCGGAGAACGTCATCGAGACGAACGGCGAGCCGTCGGACGCGCCGGCCGTCGCCGACGTTGCGACGCACGCGACGAGAAGCGCGGCTGCGAAACGCATCATCATGACTTCAGGACGCTCCAATTCATATCGAAGTCTTTGATGTAGACGCCGGCCGGATTGAACTGCCCGACGAGCGGATCGCTCGGCGCTTCCGGGGGAGCCGCGAGATAGACGGTCCCGGTGTACGTATTGCCTTGCGGGAGACCGTCGGGATTCGATCCGCCCTGCCGCAGCCGTTCGTGCCAGGTCAGCCGATACGTGAGATCCGCGAGCCGGCTGACGTCGACGTCGACGACCGTTCGACGATAGCCGTGCGCCGATAGAACCTTCGGATTATCGGCGTAGATGAAGGTCCTGTACGCGTTGTAGGCGGGAGAATCGGCGGTCGTCATGTAGAGCGCCGTCTGGGCGTTCCGATTGATGAGATCGTCGTCGGCGCCGGGGATATCGCGAACCGCTTCGAGCCACACCACCAATTGATGGCGCACCGCGGGCTCCGACGGAATGCGCGCGTGACTCGAGAGACCGATGAGCGCCATATCTCCGTTCGCATCTTCTTTGTAGACCACGGCTTCCGTATGGTCTTTGGTGGCGAGAAACAGCGCGATTACGAGCGTTACGAAGCAAAGCCCGAGCGTCGCAAAGAAGGCCCTGCGCCACGACGTCGCGTGGCGCTGTTCCCGCTCGAGCAGCCCCATATCGATCAACCGTGCGTCGAGATACGGACTCTCGCCGGTCGGTTTCAACGGCGCCTTACGCGGCTTGGCGGGAAGTTTGATGCCGAGCATAACCCACAAGTCGATCGACGAAAAGAAGCTCTTCAGCAGAGCATGAGTTTCGCCAACCGTACGTGCGAGTTGCGAGTTAGCGAGGCGAGCATCTTCGGATGTGCCGACGCACGATTCCTTCGAATAAATCTCGCTGGCGTCACACTATTTTCATTACGGCCGTTCGATCGAACGGCGCGTGGCCGACGGTCCTCGAAACGAGCCATTCGCCGCGATGCGATCGCCTAAATTCGTATCTCGGATGGCAGAAGGAACCGTAGCACCGATGCGCGTGATCGCGCGACGCTTGGCGGGTCGACATCGTTAAAACTAATGGATGCGAATCGATGCTGACACGAATGCGTCCGTTCATCTTTCGGTCGACGTAGCGGAGACGCAGCCGGGTTGCCGCGCACACGGCGCGACGCCGCATACGCGACGTGCGCCCGTCCCGACTCCATTCGCGTAATGGAACGTCTCGCGGCGAAACACCGATTCGACGCAGGCTCTACGACTGCCGCACGCATCGTACGATGCACGAACCACCGATGCACGAACCACGAACGTGTTTTCGTCGAGCGAAAGCCGTCCGCCAGGAGAGGCCGATTCGCCGCGTAAAAATCATCGACGCCCGATGGAATCACGTTAGGAGTCGTCTCGATGAACTTCTTCGGTAAGAAACCGGCGAGCCCACCCCCGACCGGGAAAGGCGTGAAACCTCCGGACCCGACGCCGAATCGCGCGAGCGAGGGCGGTAAAGGGTGGAGTGCCCCCACGAACCTGGCCGGAGCGTCCGGTCTGGGCTGGGCTCCGCCCGGAGAAGATACCGCTCGCACCGGGGTCGCCGGAAGTACGGATCGCAACGATTGGGCGTACGGCTCGCCGCAAACGGCATCGCCGTCCGGTGGGCCCGAAGCGGCTCCGCGCGACTACGGCGTTTTCGGTAACGCCGCTTGGAACGGCGGCGGCGTCTGGGAGAACGACGGCTGGAACGGCAGCCGCGAGCGCAGCAAAGAATGGTAACGTGTGTTCTCGCTCGGCGCGCGATGCCGAGCGGCACGCTCCCTCGAGGGAGCTGAGATTCGGCACATGCCGGGGGCGGGCAATTTCGGACGCGGCGCGATCTGCCGCAGGACGGACGGATCGTCGTCGATGACAAACCTCCCGCGAGCCGTCCTTCGGGCTGTTCTCGTCACGGCGATCGTCGTCTGTCGTGCGCCTGCAATCGCGGGCGCCGATGCGAGCGTCCCGCAAGCGGTCGCGACGCATTTTTTCCCTTCGCGACCGCCCGGGGCCGTGCTCCACGAGCTGTCGGGCACGCTGACCGATTTTAGCGTCGGCAACGATGAAGGCGGCTTCCAAATTCGTTCGGGAACGAAAACGTACGAGATTTACGTTTCGGAACGGTTTCTCATCAACGGGAGCCCCGCACCGTGCGATCGTGCACCGCGACCCGGCGAGCCGAAAGATCCGTACTGCAAATGGCCTTCGACGATCGTCGTCGGCAAGACGCGCGTGGCGACGGCCTACTGGCTACAAAAGAAGCAACACGGTCCCGAATACGTTATGGTAGCGAGCGAATTCCACACTCTTCCGGCAGGGAGCGACCGATAAACGCGATGTCACGAGCATTGACCGAATCGCAAATCGAAGCCATCGCATCGTTCGAGAGAATCGATCGGGCACTCGTGAAGACGATCTCCGATGCCGCGGTCGCTCACGATCTCCCGCCGTCGTTTCTTCTCGCCGTCGCCAAGCGCGAGACCGATTTCGGCCGCGGTTCCGGTTACGACGCCGAAACCGGATTGGGCGATCGCGGCAACGGCTACGGCATCTTCCAGTTAGATAAGAACAGCGTCGAGCACGTTCCCTTGCTGCCGCTCGTGCAGCACGACGAGGCGCGCGCAGCCGACGTTGCTGCGGGCATGCTCCAAGAATCGGTTCGGGCAGGGCTCTCGCTGGGCGATGCGGCGCACGTCTACAACTCCGGAAGACTGTCCCGACCCACGACGACCGGTGACTTCGAAGGCCGTTCGGACGTGCCGTACGAGACCGCGGTAATGGGTTGGGCGCGGGAGTACGATGCTGCGGCTCACATCGAGATGACGGTCGACGCGCAGCGGACGTCCGACGGCCGAGCGTCCGTACCGGCGACCCGCCATCCGCGCCTCCTGGCATCCGGGTCGCATGGCGCAGACGTTGCCGCCGCGCAGCGCGAGCTCGGCGTCGTCGCGGACGGGACGTTCGGGCAACGGACCGAGGAAGCCGTGCGAGCCTTTCAAGATCGCCACGGTCTTCGGGCAGACGGCATCATCGGAAACGAAACGCGGGCGGCCCTTCGTCGCGTACACGAGGAGGGCGCCGAACGACGGGTCGCCGCAGGCGACGGTAGCGCGAACGAGACGAAACGCCGTACGGCGTCGACCGACGATCCGACCGGCCGCGACGGTGCGCAGGCGGTCGCTGCGTCGCACGGCGCACCGTCGTCATCGGAGCATCCGGAACAACCGTTGGTGAACGAACGGATCTTCGAAGCGGCGAACGCGCTGACGGGCATGTCGACGCGGAACGCGCAGACGCACGATCGCGATCTCCAAGACGGGAACGTCGCCTGCGCGTACGCCGTCAACCAGGTGCTCGACGTCGCACTGGGCCGCACGTACGGTGCGAACGAGAGATCGGTCCTATCCGTGATGACCGATCTACGGCAGAACGGACGCGAGATTCCGGCCGATCGCGCGCGTCCGGGTGATATCGCGATCAAGCTGCCCGGCAACGGCGAACGACACGGACACATCGGCATCGTCATGGATGGCGGCCGCATCCTCTCCAACAGCAGCGGCCGCGGATCGCTGACGTCGCTTCAGGATCCGGCGCACTTCGGAAGAAACGATCGCGAACACGGAGCCGAAGATCGCGTCGTCTATCTCCGCATCGACCCGGCGACGGTCGATCTCGCCTACGTGCGCGAACACCCCGTGCCGCCGCGCGAGCGGCTTCTCGACGATCGCAAGACGCCGCCGCACGTCGGCGGATGGAACGAGCATCGTCCGCAGCATCCGTCGCCGGCCGGCACCGCACGGCCGCGAACCGGGGTCGCAGCCGAGGCCGTCACCGATGCATCGCGGCCGCACGATGCCGCGCTACACGGCGAGTCGCGCGAGGGCACGATCGTCAAAACCGCCATCGGCGCGAATCTGCCCGCCGATGCGAAACCCGAGCACGTCGGTCCCGACGATAGCCGGACGTGGACCCCCGACATGCCCGCCGCGGCATTCGAACGACTCTTGGCGAAGGCGCGCGGCAACTCGCGTACGGCGGCCGATCCGCCGTCGACACCGGCGCGGACCGCCCCGGAACGCGGCATCGGAAACGACCGCTAATCCGTCCGTCGACGCTACGCTCGGCGCATCTGCCGATCGCTCATCGCATCAGCAGTTTCGTCACCACGAAGACGGTCGCGGCTAGGGCCGCGCACGCTACGAGGATTCGCACGGCGCGCCGGTCCTTCGGAAATTCGTACGGCCGCGAGCCGTTACGCAGGTCGCCCCGCCGCCGCCGGTAGCTGCGCACGAGCGTCGCCACGCACACCGCCTCCGTTAAGAAGAACGCGTAGTCGCGGAGTCCGAACGCGGCGCGGCCGATCACGCGACCGGTCCGCCGACCGCGTGCATCGCTTCCAGCCGTTTCCACAGCACGTTGAGCGCGGCGGTGCCGGCGCGCCGCCGGATGTCGTCGCGATCGCCCGGGAACGTGTTTCGTTCCACGATCGCCTCGCCGCCGCGCTCGGCGACCGCGATGTAGACGAGTCCGATCGGCTTTCCCGGCGTCGCGCCCGTCGGCCCCGCGATCCCCGTCGTCGCGATCGCGATATCGACGCCGAGGCGCGCGCACGCGCCGCGCGCCATCGCGAGCGCGGTCTCTTCGCTGACCGCGCCGTGCGCGGCGAGCGTCTCCTCCGGGACGTCGAGGAGCGCGCTCTTCACCGCGTTGTCGTAGGCGACGATCGAGCCGAGAAACGTCTTCGACGCGCCCGCGACGCGCACGAGGCGTTCGGCGATCGACCCGCCCGTGAGCGATTCCGCCGTTCCGCAGGTCAGGCCGCGCGCGACGAGCCGCGCGACGAGCGCGCTCTCGATCGACTCGTCGTCGATGCCGAAGATCCGCTCGCCGATCCGCTCCCGCAAGTCCGCCTCGACGGGCGCGATCAAGCCGCGCGCGATCTCGGCATCCGGCGCCTTGGCCATGATCTTCACGTCGACGAGGCCGCCGTGCGCGAGCATCGCGATCTTCGGATTCTCGAGCGACCGGAAGAGCGGTTCGATCAGCGCGTCGAGATCGGATTCGCCGATCCCGATCGTGTGCAACGTCCGCGTGACGATCCGCGAGCCGAGCCGCACGTGCCCCGCGAGCCACGGCAGGAATCGCTCCGTAAGCATCGGCCGCATCTCGCGCGGGACGCCCGGGAAGCACGCGACGAACTTGCCGTCGCCGCGCACCGCGACGAAGCCGGGTGCCGTGCCGTGCGGGTTCTCGAGCACGAACGCGCCCTTCGGCAGGTACGCCTGGCGGACGTTGTTCGGCGCGAGCGGCCCCGTGCGGCCGAAGCTGCGGAACCGCTCTTCGATCGCGCGCAACGACGGCTCGTCGAGCTCGAGCGTCGCATCGACGGCCGCCGCGATCGCTTCCTTCGTCAGATCGTCGACGGTCGGACCGAGCCCGCCCGTCGTGATCACGCCGTCGGCGCGGTCGAGCGCGCCGCGCACCATCGCTTCGAGCCGCGCGGCGTTATCGCCGACGGAATGCTTCGCGAAGAGATCGACGCCGCGATCGGCCAGGGTCTTCGCGATGAAGACGCTATTCGTATCGATCGAATCGCCGAGCAGCAGCTCGGTCCCGATCGTGACGATCTCGACGCTCGGCATCAGAGCACCGTCGGGCGCATGCCCTCGAGTTCGTCGAGGAACCACTGCGGATACGTGATCTGAATATCGAACTTGAAACCGCTCGCCTTCGCGATCATCGCGGCGCGACGCTCGGCCGACGTCGTGATCCGCATCTTATTGCGTTCTTTCTGCGCGTTATGGCAATCGATGAAGCGGACGAACGTATCGTCGAGCACGCGCTCGAGGGCGAACTTCATGAGCTTCCCGATGCGCGGCGCGATGCCGCCCGTCGAGATCGCGACGCGCACGGGGCCCGCCTTCACCGTCGCCTGCATCGCGACGAAGCCGTGCTTGGGCTGATCGATCGCGCACAGCAGAAACTTGTACTTATCCGCGAGCGCGCGCATGCGGATCGCGGGCGGTTCTTCCTGCGGCGTGAACAGCACGAAGAACGCGTCGGCGACGTCCTCGTCGCGGACGTCGTTGTAGTCCTTGATCCACGTGACGTCGGCGCCGACCTCGCGCAGCGCCTCGTCCTTCTCGATCGCCTCGCGATCGTCGGCCGCGCCGACGACGACGCACTTGCGGCCGCGGAGGTTGAGCCCGACCGGAAAGAAGACGAACGGATACTCCGTGACGTTGCGTTCGCGAGGCTGTTCCGCGGCATCGGCCGGCGGCTGCGTGATGACGTTCATAGCTTAAAAGTCCACCGGTCGGAGATAGAATTCGTTGATCGCCGTATTGCTGAGCATGGCGGTCGTCGGCAGGTGCCGTTTCCAGTGCGTTCCGTCGACGCGCCCCCGTACGAGTGCGACGTCGCTCGCCGCGAATCCGCGCGAGACGAGCCGCTCGTCGGGATAGCCCGCGAGCATCAGCGAGAGGATGCGATCGGCTTCGAGATACGTGATGCCGAGATCGGTCTCGTCCGTCTGGTTCGCCTCGAGATCGGCGCTCGGAGCCTTGGCGACGATGCGCTCGGGCACGCCGAGGTGACGCGCGAGCTGCCATACCTGCGTCTTGAAGAGATCGCCGATCGGATTGAGCGGCGGCGTGTCGTCCGCGTGCCAGGTGAAGTAGCCCATCAGCCGCTCGGTCTTGTTCCCCGTGCCGATCGGCAGCGCGGCGAGCTTCGCGCTCTGATCGAAGAGTACGAGCATCCGCGTGCGCGCCATGACGTTGCCGCGCCGGCGCGCGTCGGCCTCGGGCTCGTACGCGAGATAGCCGTCGACGGCGCCGGAGATATCGATCGTGCGCGACCGGCAGCCGAGCGCGTCGATCACCGCCTGCGCGTCGTCGAGGCTGTCGGCGCTCGAGGTCCGGTACGGCATGCGGATCGCGTGCACGTTCTCCGGGCCGAGCGCCCGAGAGCAGAGGAACGCGACGACCGCCGAATCGACGCCGCCCGAGACGCCGATCACGGCGCCCGTGATGCCGCGCCGCGCGCGCAGTTCGTCGCGCAGGAACGCTTCGAGCCACGTCGCCACGAGCGCCGGATCGAGTTCGAGGACGGGCGGCCGCGGAACGGTCGCGTCGACCACGTCGATCGTCGTGCTCATGCGAGCGCCCGCATCGTGCCCGCGGGCAAGAGATCGGGGAGGACTTCGCTCAGATTGCCGAGCAGCGGCAGGCTCGCGCGCGCGATGTCGATATCGGCCGGGTCGATCTCGACGCGCAGGACGTGCGCGCCGAGCGCGGGCAGCGCGCCGAGCACGTTGCCGAACGGATCGATGACCGCGGACGACCCCGTCATCCCCTTGCCGCCCTCGAACCCGGCGAGCCCCGCGTAGATCGCAAACACACCGTGTTCGACCGCGTACGAGCGCACGACGTTTCGCCAATAGGTGACGCTCTCGAGTTCGCCCGCGGCCGCGAAGCCTCGTCCGGGCGAGGCGCTCGGCACGATCAGCATGCGCGCGCCGTCGAGCGCGGCGAGCGTCGGCATCAGCGCGTGCCACGCGTCCTCGCAGATGAGGATCGCCATCCGACCGAAGCGCGTGTCGAACGCCCGAAGCCGCCGACCCCGCGAGAGGAAGCGGGCCTCGTCGAAGACGCCGTACGTCGGCAAGAACATCTTGCGATGGACGTGCTCGACGTGCGTCTCGCCGCCCGCGATCCGCACGTAGAGCGCCGAATTGTACACGGCGCCTTCGCCGCGTTCGTAGAATCCGAGCACGATATCGACCGCGGCCGACGAATGCTCGCGCCACAGCGCCCCGATCGTCTCCGCTATCTCGGCCGTCGTGCGCGACAGACCGTAGACGGCGCCTTCGAGAAAATAGCCCGTGAGCGCCGCTTCGGGCAGCACGATCAGATCGTACGGACGCTCCTCGGCCGCGAGCTGCGCGAAGGCGCGGCCGACGTCGGCGAGATTCGCGGCGACGTCGCCCTTGCGGGGCTTGTTCTGGAGGACGGCAACCTTCACACCGCCGCCAGCTTCGGGGCGGCCGCGATCTTCTCGACGATCTCCTCGGCCGGGTAGGTCAGGATCTCCGCAAGCGTCGGATGCAGATGCGGGATCTTCGCGAATTCGGCCGCCGTACCGCGATAGTACATCGCGACGATCACCTCGTGGATGAGGTCGGATGCCTCCGGGCCGACGATCGCGGCGCCGAGGATGCGGCCGTCGTCCGGCGACGCGAGCATCTTCACGAAGCCCTTGGTCTTATCGATCGCGATCGCCTTACCGTGATCGCTGAAGAGATACGAGCCGCTGACGTACGGCGTCCCCGCGGCCGCGAGCTCCTTCTCCGTCGCGCCGGCGACGGCGATCTGCGGATCCGTGAAGATCGTATGCGTTCGCTGCAGCCCGTAATCGGCGACTTCGCCGCCGCCCGTGATCGCGTTGCGCGCCGCGATCTCGCCCTGGTAGATCGCGACGTGGACGAGCGGGTAGATCCCCGTGACGTCTCCGACGGCGAAGATGTTCGGCACGCACGTCCGCATGTCGGGCCCGACGCGGATCCCCGTGATCGCGTGACACTCGACGCCCGCGCGCTCGAGATCGAGCCCCTCGAAATTCGGTACGCGGCCGAGCGCGTAGAAGATCTCGTCGGCCGCGACCTCGCCCGGTTCGCCGTCGCGCGTGTAGTGAACGACCTTCTGGCCGCCGCGGACCTCGACGCGCACGAGCGCGACCCGCGTGCGCACGTCGATCCCTTCGGCACCGAAGTAGCGCGTCAGCGCGTCGCCGACGTCGCCGTCCTCCGTCGAGAGCAGATGCTCCGCGCGGATCAGGAACGTCGTCTTCACGCCGAGCCGCGACATGAACTGGCCGAGTTCGGCGCCGACGTACCCGCCGCCGAGCACGACGACCGACTTCGGAAGCGCGTTCGCATCGAGCACGGCGTCGCTGTCGACGAAGCCGGCCTCGACGAGCCCGGGCAGGGCGGGCGGTGCGACGACGCTCCCCGTCGCGATGACGACGTGCGGCGCTTCCAGCAGGACGTCGTCGCCGACGCGCACGAGCGTCGGCGATTCGAAGCGCGCCCGCCCCCGGTAGATCGGGAACGTCTCGAGCCCCGAGACGCGGTAATCGACGAAGCCCGCGATCACCTCGCGTTTGCGCGCCGCGATCTTCGCGAAGTCGATCCGCGGTTCGCCCGCGGTGACGCCGAGATGGCCTCCCTCGCGAATGTCCTGCGCGCGATCGCTCGACGCGATGAACGTCTTGGACGGCATGCAGCCGCTGAGGATGCAGAGACCGCCGAGCGGTCCGTGGTCGACGATCGCGACCGACGCACCGAGCTCGCGCGCCGTCCGCGCCGCCGCATATCCGCCGCTGCCGCCTCCGATGACGATCAGGTCGTACGCTATCCGTTCCACGAGGTATCTAACCCGTGCGACGAGGCAAGGTTGGCGCCCGCGCGTCCGCGCCGCGCGGATCCGAATCGCGGACGGCCGATTTCGAGGCGAGCGAGGGCGCGCCTCGCGGGTACCGAAGGCCCCGAAACGCATGTCTGCCCAGGCTACGATTTCCCACGAGCGCTCCCGAGGACGTTCGCGCCTCGTCGACGTCGCTCGGGCCTGTGGGATCCCCGCACTCGCGTGCGTCGGGATCGGCGGCCTCGGCCTCGGCGTCTCGCTCTGGTACGTCGACGTCACGCACGCGACGCTCGCCCGCAATCACGCCGAGCTCGCGCTCGTCGTCAGTCTGATCGTCGGCGTCGCGCTCGCCTTCGGGCTCTGGTATGCGTACGGCGCCTACGTCGCCCGGCGCGCGAAGATCTCGCTCGCACGCTCGCTGCGCTGGGACGCGCCGACGTGGCTCGCCTGGGCCGTCGTCGCCGGCGGGATCGTCGTCCCGACGCCGCTCGGCAGCCCCGGCCGCGCCGCGGCGATCGGGATCGGACTCTTCGGGCTCGCGAAGATCCTCATCGCCGCACGCTTCGTCTATACGGTCCGGGACGTGCTGACGACGTTCGTCTTCACGCGCGCCTCGATCATCGTCGTCGCCGAGATCGCCTCGATCGTGATCGCGCAGCGGCCGGGCGTCCACGTCAGCGAGTCGACGAACCGGCTCCTCGCGGTCTGGGGACGCTGGGACGCCGTTCACTACCTCGATATCGCGAAGGGCGGCTATTACGGGACGGACATGGCGTTCTTCCCGCTCTATCCGACGCTGACGCACGTGGTCGGAAGCGCGCTCGGCAGCTACATCATCGGCGGTCTCATCGTCTCCAACGTCGCGCTGTTCTTCGGCCTGCTGTTCTTCTACAAGCTCGTCGAACACGAGTTCACGCGCACGGTCGCGCACCGGGCGATCTTCTACATCTCGATCTTTCCGACGGCGGTCTTCTTCTCGGCGGTCTATACGGAGTCGCTGTTCTTCGCGCTGACGGTGGCGTCGTTCTATTACATCCGCGAACGCAAATGGCTGGTCGCCGGGATCGTCGGCGGGTTCGCGGCACTCTCGCGCGTCGAAGGCGTGCTGCTCGTCGTACCGCTCGCGATGGAGGCGCTCTCCGACGGCTGGCCGACGCAGAAATTCCGCGCGCTCCGCTCGCCGCTCTCGGCGCTGCGCGTCGTGCTCGGGCTCGTCGCGATCGGCGCCGGCCTCGCCGTCTACATGACGGTGCTCTGGGTGTTGCGCGGCGATCCGCTCTTCTTCTCGCACGTGCAGACGCACTGGGGGCGGCACCTCGCGCCGCCCTGGGTCAGCGTGATGCACTCGTTCAACGTGATCGGCGCGGGCGCGAAGCGCGGCCATCCGCAGGTCGTCGCCGGTCAGGCGATCGAGCTCGCGTTCACGGCGCTCATGATCGGCGTACTCGCGGCGGGCGCGCGCTTGCTGCGGCCCTCGCTCGCCGCCTACACCGCGCTCTCGATCCTCGTGCCGATGTCGACCTCGAGTCTCATGAGCATGCCGCGCTTCGCGCTCGTGCTATTCCCGCTCTTTACGATCTTCGCGCTGTGGGGCAGGCGGACGTCGGTGAATAACGCGATCGTCGCGTTCTCGCTGCCGCTGCTCGGCCTCTTCACGGTGCTCTTCACTTCGTGGTATTGGGTCGCGTGAACGAATCCGAACGTCTCTCCATCGAACCGCACGCCGCCGATCCGCTCGACGCGCTCGAAGCGCGGACGCCGTTCCTGCATCGCATCCTCCAGCGGCGCGGCGTCCGGCAGTTCGTCAAGTTCGGGATCGTCGGTGCGTCGGGAACGATCGTCAATCTCGTCATCTTCACGCTTCTGCAGAAGCTCACGACGTATCCGATCATCGTCGACTTCTCGATCGGCTTCATGATCGGCGGCGTCTCGAATTACTTTCTCAACCGCGCGTGGACGTTTCGCAGCGACCGCCACGCCGGCCGCGAAGGCTTGCAATTCCTCACCGTCTCGTTCCTCGCGCTGCTCGTCGGCGATTCCGTCGTCTATCTGCTCGAGACGAAGCTCGGCTTCCATCACGCGCATACCGTGTGGCTGATCTCGACGGCGAGCGGCGTCGTCATCAATTTCTTCCTCAACAAATACTGGACGTTTCGCGACCGTTGAGCCGTCCCAACCTGCGGTGGTACGGCCTGCTCGCGCTCGTCGTCCTCCTCGGCCTCGCCCTGCGCCTGCGCGGGCTCCACGATCCGATCCTCGACCATCCGGGCTGGCGTCAGGGCGACGAAGCCGCGATCGCGCGCAATTTCGCGCAGCTCGATCTCAATCCGTTCCATCCGCAGACCGATTACGACGGGCCGCCGCCGAATTACGTCGAGCTCGAACTGCAGATCGTACCGTGGCTCGCCGCGCTCGGCTACAAGCTCTTCGGCGTCCACGAAGTCTTCGGACGCCTGATCTCGATCGCGTTCAGTCTCGGGACGGTCGCGGTGCTCGCGGCCTTCGCGCGCGCGATCTTCGTCAGCGAACTCGCGGGGATCGTCGCGGGCGTCGCGTTCGCGATCTATCCGGGCAGCGTCTACTACGGCCGCACGTTCACGCCCGACACGACGATGACGTTCTTCTTGAGCGCGGCGCTCTTCGCGGGCTGGTGGTGGGTCGCACGCGAGCGAGGACGCTTCGGGCGCGGTTTCGCGGTCGCGTGCGCCTCGATGGCGCTCGCGATTCTCGCGAAGCCGGTCGCCGTGGTCGCGCTCGTGCCGATGGCCGCGATGCTGCTCGCCGGCCGGCCGCGCCTCGCCGCGCTTCGCGAACCGGCGAGCTATGCGTATTTCGCCGGCGCGTTCGCCCCGTACGCGCTCTACGACGCGTACGTGTCGAAAATCGCGGAATGGCACTGGGCGAGCGGGATCACGCGCCTGCACGTGCTGCCCGCCTTGCGGTCGTCGGTCAGCTCGGTCGGCGGTCTGCACGTCAAGCTCGTCGCGTTCAAGCTTGTGCTCGGGATGCTCGGCACGACGATGCTCGGCTCGATCGGCGCCGCGCTCGCGCTGATCGCCGTCGTCTGCGTGCCGGCCTTCGTCGCGCCGGTACGAGCGCTGCTCTGGAGTTGGCTCGCGGCCGCACTCGCTTACGCATACGCCGTCGTCGCCGTCGAGCGCGTCGATTACTATCTCTATCCGTTCCTCCCGCTCGCCGCACTCGCCACGGGCGGCCTCGCGGCGCTCGTCTCGTGGCGCGCGGGGACGGTTCCGCTGCGGCGCGCGTGGATCGGGGCGCTCGCCGCCGTCGCGATCGTCGCGACGTTCGTCGGCCGGCGCGAGGTGGCGACGTATTATCGCTACAGCAAACCCGTCTACCGGATGGCCGTCGGCCTCGACGGGCGCCTCGCGCCCGGTGCGCTCGTCGTCATGGGTCATTACGATCCGTCGGTGCTCTACTACATCGACCGCAAGGGATGGGAGGAAGACCCGTACGCCTGGACCCCGTTCGACGAACAGAGCGCGATCCGTAAGGGCGCGCGCTATTTCGTCTCGATCGAGCATCGCCGTTTGATCCGCAACGTCGAACTCTACGCGTGGCTGCAGCGATTCCCGCAACTCGCGAATACCGGCCGCTGGCCCGTGTTCGTCACCGATCCGTCACGGCAGCTTCCGGATGCCGACGAGAGGTGGCGCGCGTTTCGCAGACGCGAAGCGGCGGGCGAGGCGACGCCGCAGTTTTAAATTGCGGTCGTTTCTGGAGCAAGTCAAGGCATCGGGAGAGCTATCGCGATCCGCCTCGCGAGTGAGGGTGCGACAGTAATTATCTGCTATCAAGAGACGAAGAACTCGCCCAAACGCTCGTTTCAGAATTGACGAGCAAGGGCCTCAGGGCTACTGCATTCCCTGCTGACGTAACAAAGATAGCCGAATCCAGGGCGCTCATGGATGATGCGGCAAATTCGTTCGGGCGCATTGATATTCTGGTTAGCAATGCCGGCATCGAACACGCAACCACGTATCATCGATAGCCGCCATGAGACGAATACTGTCGCCCAGCCAATACAATTCTCGGGTCGAAAGAAAGTCGAAGCGACTCCATAGTTTGCAAACGGGATGGTAGCGATCTTTCTTCTCGAGCCACTCAATTCCAAAATGCTCGACGACCGTCTCAAGAGCGCGTTCGACGTCTGCCTGCGGAAGGTCCGGCGCCATTCACCGCCACTCGAGATAGTTTACTAGCGACGTAAAACGTTTCGCGATACCTCTCGCTCATTTACGTTTCACGATTCGTGAGACGAGATCGGTCTTAGGAAACGAACCAATAGTTAGAACCAGGGGTTCGTCGAACGCTCGCTCATCAGCAGCTACATCTGTGACATCGATTTAGCGAGAGCGAGAGTTTGATTAAGGCTTCCGTCAAGAAGAGCAGCTTCATAGTAGTGCCCATCACGTTGGAACGTTATTCCATTATATGAGCAGCCTACGTATGCACATTGATGTTCTGCCCAAAAACCGATCGTCCCATCAGCGAGCGTAACTCGCCTTCCCGAAAGTATCGGCACGGTTGGATCCATCCGCTTATGCCCGATAATTGCTCCCACGGAGCACAATGCTCCGCCCATGCAACGTGGTGCGTTCTCAAGTTCGACATAATACTTGTAGTCGTTATCTTCAGCGATATCTAAGTACGTCGATCTGCCGGGGATGCTTCGAAGGGAGGGGAGATAAACTGGAAACGTGGCGGCCGATTTTACTACTTTCGCTAATTGCTTGAGATCGGCCACGCGATATGAGAGCTTCGTATATATGGTTTGACTCGAAGAGATTCCGCATAACGATATCATCCAAAACGTGATTAATATCGGGCGGTATACTATCCGGAATAGCTTCATTTTATCGTACCTCCCACGCGGCCAGTCTCATCAACTCCCACCCGCACCCTAACGTCCTCCGCACCGGCCGCAGCGACGGCTACGGCCGCTTCGATGCCCGCGTCAGCCGGCGGATGCCCCGCGCGAATTTCCAACAGGCGTAGACGGCCGTCACGACGACGACGATCGCATCGAGCACGCCGCGATCCCGGCTCCACTGCTCGGCCGCAAGCATCGCGATGACGACCGGGAAGAGCGCCTCGACGATCGTGAGGAACGCGTCGGCCGTGTACGAACTGCGCGACCGAGCGAACAGGGCGGCGAGGCCCGCCGCGATCGCGAACACGAGGATCGCGCCGCCGATCGCGTGGATCGGATCGCGAAGGTTTGCGATGCAATCGCCCAAGACGAGTAGCTCGAGAACGAGATACGACGCGTAGCCGAAGCCCGTGCCCCACGTCATCGCACCACCGGGTCGTCTCGAAAGATCGGTGCCGACGGTCGGCTTCACGACAGCTCCTCTCGCGTTGCGACGCGGGTCCTTCTCATCGAGTCGCCGATGCGGCTCCGCGATCGCTCGCTCCGCAATCCGGCCGACCCGCGGTCGTCTTCTCCGTCGGAAACGCGCGGGAACCCGGCTACGCGGCGCGAACTTTCCGGCCCCAATAGCGCTCCGAACCTTCGGGAGAACCGCATGGCCGATCCTACCCTCTCGCCCGTGACCGGCGCCGGATCGGAGGCTTCGGGAGCCGTTGCGACCGCCGAGAATGCGGCCGGCACCGCCGGCCGGTTCGTGGCCAACGCCGCAAAAGCCGTCGTCGAGTCCGTCCGTTCCGACGCCGTCACGCTCGTTGCGAACGACGCGTCGCTCGGGGCGCGCGTCGAGGCCGGCTTGAACCTCGTCGCGGACGCGTCGAGCTTCGTCGTCGGGCCCGAGGATGCGGCCGGCGAGCGCGCCGCCGTCTTCGCGGTCAAAGAGGCGGCCGAGCACGGACCGCAACTCGCGGAGGCCGCCGCGAAGGGGGTTCGCGCCGCCGTCGAAGCGGCGCCGGCCATCGAGGCGGGAGCGGACAAACTTGCGGTAGCCGGCGGCCGCGCCCTCGAAAGCGGTG
>CAZZZK010000025.1:0-15742 GCA_964658555.1 Vulcanimicrobiota bacterium
CAGCCCCGCCTCGAGACAGACGTCTACCAGCCGCGTCGCTTCCGCGACGTCGCTCGAGCCCCAGGCTTTGAAGAACTCGTTCCCACCTCCGAAGGTCCCCGTGCCAAAACTGAGCGCCGGGACATTCAAGCCGGATGTACCGAGTCGTCGAAATTCCACGGCGTCTCATACCCGAATATTGCGTCGGCTAGCGACGCTCCGCCACCAGCGTCGCGTACCGTGCATCGTACGTACGGCGCGGCGGCGGCGTGCGGAAGGCCAGCCGGTCATGCGCCGATGAGCTTGCGCAGTGCCGGATAATCGACCTTTGCATTGTGCCGACGATCGACCGGAATTCGCGGCACCGAACGGATTTCATCGACGCCCGCGATCGCGGCTGTCGGAAGCGGCGCATCGACGGCCCGTTGTATGAAGAGGATCGCACGGCCGCCGATACCCAACAGCGCCGAGCGCTCGACACTGGGAATAAAACTCGCCGCACATTCTGCCGCGAGCGGATAAACGCGTCGACCGCGGCAGTCGACGACGGCGCTCGCGCGCCCCAAGAGCCAGATGCGGCCTAACTCGTCTAAAAAGCCCGTGTCACCGGTGCGATGCCACACGTCCGTGCCGACACGAACCTTCGTTTGCGCGTCGTCCCTTCCCCGATCGTAGCCGCGGAGCACGTGCGGCCCGGCCACGACGATCTCTCCGGGCTCGTTCGGGCCGAGGACGAGCGCGGCGAAGGCGGCCGGCTCGAACGGACCAATTGCCTCGCCCCATGCTGATGCGATGACGCACACGCGCGCCGCGGCCACCGGCGCTCCGACAAGCAAACCGTTCCCGCGCCGCATTGCCGCTTCGTCGTCGACTGAATAGGACGTTAGATGCGCGATCGGTTCCGCCTCGGTCGAACCATAGACGGAGATCGTCCGAGCGTTCGGAGCGACGGGCGCAAAAGCGGCGAGTAGCATCGGAAACACCGGTGCGCCACCGGCGTAGACATGATGCAATGACGGCAAGGTGCGACCACTCGCGTCGTGTAGTCGTACGAGCGCTGCGATGATCGCAGGCGAGCAGATCATCGTCCGGCAAGAACCCGCATCGACCGCATCCGCAATGGCCGCTGGATCGGCCGTGCCGACGTTTCGCAGATCGACCGCCGGAATCACGCTCGTCCCACCCGCCGCGAGATTCGCGAGCAAGACGACCGGCATCGTTTCAAGGTTCGCTCCGCCGAGTTCCACGGTATTTAAAACTGCATCCATCTGCGCGCGCAGCAGTCCGTGCGATCGAACCGCAGTTTTCGGCCGTCCGGTGCTGCCGCTCGTAAAGCTTACGAGCGCCGCATCCGAATCGTCCCGCGCGCAAGGCGGCACGTCACTTTCAAATACCGCCTCGGTTTCGAGACGGGCGACGACCGCACGTCCGCCTCCGCCGATGTAGAGCTTCGTCGGAATTCGGAGAACCTCGGGCAACAAAAGCGCCCCCATGGTCCGCTTTGCGAGTACGGCACCTCGCGGTCGCGCCGCCGACACCGTCGCGCGCATCGTTCCCAAGCTCGAAAGATCCGGCACGACGCCTGCCAGTCCGGCATGCCATAAGCCGAACATGACGATGTACAAGTCGATCGACATCGGCACCCCAATCAACACGCGGTCGCCGGCTTGTAAGCCGCGTGCGAGCAATTGCGCAGATACCGATCGCGCTCTCGATCCAAGTTGGCCGTACGTGACACGCGTGCCGTCGCGCCGGTCTTCGATCGCCGTCCGATCGGGATGTAAGCGAGCGCGGCGGTCCAACTCCGAGAATACGTTCATAACGCTCTTCCGAAGAGTGCATACTCGCGAAACGGCTTGCCGAACGCCCGCGTGCTCATCGTCAGCGATGCGTTCCCTTCGTGCATGAGCGCGTGGATGATGCGATCGTACCCGGCCTCGAGGATCGCCGCTCGCGCTCGCTCGACAAGCACGCCGCCGAGTCCACGCGCACCGGCACTCGGCGACCGCGCCACCGTTTTGAGAATTGCCGTCTTAGACGACTCGCCCCGCCGCGCGCCCTCTATGTCCGCGATAGCAAATACGAAGCCCACAATTTTGCCGTCGCGCTCGGCGACCGGACATAGACTGGGGTCGATGAATTCACGAATGCGACGATACATCGCCGCAAAATCTTCGAAGTGAATCGGCGAATAGAGAACGTTCTGTGCGAAAGCCTCGAGACTCAGCTCGTAAATCTCTCGCAACTCCGCCTCGAAGCGGGCGAGATCCAGACGGCGGAAACGTATGCCGCCGGCAAGCATTCGCGATTCCGCGGCGCTCGGCGGGTGCCGCTGCGAGATCGGCGCTTCGGACCGCGACGTGTAACGTTCGACAACGGAGTATCCCGCTCGCCGAAAGGCTGCGACACCTTCGTCATCTCGAGCGGGCTCGAGCGTGAAGGCCGGTTCGTCGGTGCCGCCGATCGGCCAGCGATAGGCGTGCCACGTGCTGCCCTCCATCGGCGCCAGAGCGAATGCACAGCCCCGCTCGCGCAGTACTTCTTCGAGCGACACGATGAACGCCGGACATCGGCCGGAGTCTACGCAACGAAAGCGCCCGATCGCTCCGATCTTGATTCCGTGATAGAGCGGCGTCCCGCTCGTCCACAGCGACGCTCGCGCCACAAGCGAGCCGTCATCTCCCGCGAGGCGACAATCGACATCGGCGCCGTCCACGCCCGGCTCGCAATCTATCGCGCTCAACCGAGTGCTCCTACAGAAAGCAAAGCGGCGGCACCCGCAGCAGCAATGGAATTCTGCCGCAGCCATCGCATGCCGTCGCGCGGGCAGTCGTGAATGTGCGGTTGGATACGCCAGAAGACTGCAGCCGCGGCGATGAATGCAAGCGGCGCCGCGAGCAAGCCCGCAAGCAACGGCATGATCGTCGCAAGCTTCCAAGCGACCAAAACATACGGTGCGAACACGACGATGAAAGCGACGAGTCCCGACGCGGCGACGTTGCGAATCATCGTACGGGGCGAGCGGTTTGCGCGCAACGTCAGGTCGAACATCGCGAGCTGAAGTCCCAAGCTCGCCGTGTACGCAAAGAACCAGCGTTGATCCGGAAAGCGCACGCTAAGCACTGCGATCGCGAGCCCGACGCCAGTCGTGGCGATGACGGCCTGCACATTGTGGCGGTGCTCCTCGTCCCTCGCTCGACTATCGTACTTATCTTTGAGAAACAGCAAGACTGGAGCGAGCAGCCACGTCCAACCTCCCAGAACGAAAAAGGTGAATGCACTGAGAATCCCCGCGAGCAGAGCGTCGAAAGACAGGGTCGTGCGATCGGGCTGAACGCGGGTGATCGCAAACAGAGCTGCGAGGACGAACGCATCCGCTGCGAGCAACGACGCCGGTGCGGCCATCAGCGTCGCGAGGAATGCGTATCCGAAGATCGGGATGATGAGATTGTCGCTTCCATTCCATGCAACCGCTTCCAGCATCATCGCGAGCAGTCCGAGAATGCCGGCGATCAATCCGTCACGTAACGCATCGACGTGACCAGCCGCTACGAGCGCGATGAATGTCGTGGTGAACGTGACGACGAGAAACGCCGTCGAACCCTCCAGGCTTTTTTTTCCGTCGAACGTGTCGTACCGAATGGTCGCGTAGCGAACCCCGATGAGCGCCGCGGTCGCATCGGCGAACGTCAACCAGAGCATCGGGATGACGTAAAACATCGGCGGTTTCTCAAAACTGATACAGAAGAGCACGACCGCTCCGCCGATAAAGTAGAATTCGCCGAGTGAGGCGCGCTCGATGCCGTGCAAGGCGCCTCCAAACGAAGCGCGTAAGAGCGGCAACGTACGCAGTGCTAGAAGTGAACTCGCCGCGAGTATGCCCAGCACCACGACCGGCCACGTCGTCCGAAAGATCCACGGAAAGCTCATGCAGATCGTGCCCATTCCCACGTGCAAAGCCTTGCGTGCGATCTCCGGGTGAAGCCGACGGCCGAGCATCTTGAGGACGAGTAGCAGACACGTTAGCGTGCTCAAGACCACCGCGATGGCGATGCCGGGCGCGATCATGTGGCTTCTTCGATCACGAGCCTCGAGTAGAAGAATGCATTATCGCGCTGATGCAGCCGATGCGCAGCTTCTACGTCGGGCGCGAGGCGCTCCGCGAGCGATTCCGGTCGGCTGCGCGGCGCGAGCATGTTCCAATAAACGAATCGCGCTCGGGAACGCCCCGCCGAGAGCAAGCGCTCGAGCAAAGCGTCCATATTTGCGACGGACATATACTCGAAGATATCGCTGAGATTAAAGCCGTCGAACGTTTCCCGCGGATGACGTTCGAGATACTCTTCGATCGAACCGTGGAACACCTCAAAACCCCCACCCATGATGCTGCGGCGGATTGCGTTGTAATTTTGCAATCGTAACAAGTAGGGCCATGCGGTCACATACCGTCCAAGAAGGATCCATTGGAGATACGGATTGGCCGCTGGATCGAGGACCGTGAGCGCGTGTTGCGCCCGCTCGGCGATGCGTTCCGCAACGGGTCCCGTGACATAATCGAAGAAGTGCGGATCTCGTCCGAACCGACCCATCACGAAACGCGAGAAAAAAATGCGGAACATGGCGCGCCACCGCCGCGTGTTCCAGCGCTCGTGAAAGAATGCGACTCGCTCGTCAAAGGGCTTATCGCGCAGCAGCGCCTCAACGGTCGCTCGATCGTGCACGAACGGAAGCACGCGCGTGCGAAAGAGGGTGAAATACCGCTCGAACTTCCCGGCCGACGCGATCCCCGCTTCGATCGCGGCCGGCCGAGCGCGCCAGTATTCGAGAACGTCCGATCCGGCCGCACGTCCGGCACGCTCGAGCAGTCCGCGGCGCTCGGCGGCCGTCGCCCCCGACAACCCGAATAGACGCAACGCCTCTTCGTGCTCGAGTGCCACGAACGTCCCGGCCTTGAGCCGCGCGAGCATGATCTGCGGGAAGCTCATATCCACAGCGACGACGCGGGCGGCGCCTGCTCCCAGCAGCGCAAGCGAATTATCACCCGCCGAGCAGATGGAGAGCACGCTGCTTCCCGAGCGGAGTCCGAGCGCTTCTATGAGGACGTCGGTATCTTCCCAGCACTGTGCGTACCGGACCGTATCGAACGCAGCCTTCGTTTGCGCTTCGGTCTTCATGCCAGCTTCTGCACCACGCCGGTAGCCCCGTCGAATCGAACACGGTCGCCGTCGACGAGCCATGTCATCAGATCCCGAATCGCCACGACCGATGGGACGTTCATTTCGCGAGAGACGATCGCCGCATGCGAAAGCAGGCTGCCTCGTTCCACCAAAATGCCAGCGGCGGCCGGGAACAGCATCACCCAACTCGGATCGGTCCGCTCCGTTACCAAGATACGTCCCGCCTCGAACGGCATGCTCGGGTCGTGAATTACCGCCACGATACCCTCGACGATCCCGGCGCAGCATCCGATCCCCTTGCGCCGTTCGGCATCGAGCGACATCGGAGGCACCATCTCCATCACCGGGCGCGGAGGGTCCACGATCCTTCCGTTTTGCGTGTGCACGCGCGCGGGCGGAACCGGCAGCGAATGGAACCGCTGCGCCTCGGCACGCCGCACGTCCGTCAGCTCGCGGTACGAGCTTTCGTACTCCTGCGGATGCAGCGCCTCCTCGAGCGTCAGCAAGAAGACATCGTCGCGCGCCGCAAGGCTGCCGCGTGCGACATAGCGTTCGGCAAGCGCCAAAAAAATTCCACGAACGCGGCCGAACAAACGCGTGCGGTCGAGTCGCATCTTCTCACGATCGCGAATACGATCGCGCGCATTTGCGAGCACGAATCGAAAGGACCGCCGCTTCCAACCGCCGAGCGAGCGTACGACGATGTCATCCGAGCGGCAAACGCCCGACGGACGCTCTGGTGACGTCGCAGCACGGCCGATCGCGCGGAAGAGCGGCAACGGATCTTCCGTCAACCGCACGCTCTCGAGCTTGAGTTCGCTCTCACAGCGGTCGCCGAATCGTCTTAGATATTCGTCGACGTACCTTGCGAGATTTGCCCGTTCCGCGACGAGCGGTGCGATAACATCGACGGCTTCGGTCGAAAAAATGCGAACGGTGTCGACGTCGCCTGCGATCGAGCGAGCCGCGAGCAAAATCAAGTGTGCGGGTTCGGCGCTCGCGAGGTCACCCGTCCCCGCCACCAAGTCGTTTTGCACTGTCCCATCTGCGTCGGCGAGCCATTTGCGGCACAACGCGCTCAAAATTCCGAAATAGATCATTGTGAAGAAATCGTTGAGCAGCGGCGCGTCCCACCGCGTAGCTAAGCGCTTCTCTATATGGGCGAACGCGGCGATCAGCTCGGCGACGTCCATGCCACGGAGATCCGCGTTTTCGCGCATCGTTTCGGCGAACCACGCTTGAAAGATAGCGATGCGCTTTGGTAGCACGAACTGTTCACGGAGGAGCGCTAGCAGCGTAACGGCAACGGCAACGACTTCGCTGAGCCGCCCGCGTACCGACGACGACGACCGCTCGAGCGCAGCCACGGTTTGAGCCGGCAGCCCTTCCTCGACGCCCATCATCTCTTCCATGAAGCGGTGGTTCAACCGGAAACCCGGCAGTAGCGCGAGTAATTCGTACCAATTCGACAGTCGGTAGTACATGCGCCCATCGACGAGGCCGATCAGGTGCTCGAACGCGTCACCGTGCGTTTCGATGCGACGTTGCGGCACGCGTAAGAGCCGGAACATCTGTCTGTATGCGGTCGCGTACGCAAAGCGCGCGAAACTAAAGGTCAGAGGCGAGACCACGCCGCCGTAGCTTTCCGCAATGTTCGAATTATCCCAAACGATCGCATCGTCGCCGACGGCCGTGATCGGTCGCGCTTGCAGAAGGTAGAGCGTGTCTCCCGCCCACGCCCACTCGAGATCTTGCGGAGCGCCGAACGCTCGCTCCACTGCAAGCGCGGCGTCGCTTACGGCGGCGATGAGTGCCTCATCGAGAATCGATTCATCATCGGTTGCCGCGCGCGTTACGCTACGCGGTTCGATTTCGATCCGCACGGTGTCGGCATTCGTTTCGCCGGAGACCAATCGCTCGCCGCGGCCTCGTACGGCGGAGATCACGAGACGCCGGGCACCGTCGATCGGATCGCGACCGAAGGCGACGCCGGCGACGATCGGCTCGACCATGACCTGTACGATGACCGCGATCGAGACGTCCTCGGCGAGACCGCTGTGGCGACGGTACGCGCGGGCGCGTTCGCCGTTCGCCGACATTCGCACCTCGCGTACCGCGTTTGGAACGTCCTGCGCCGCCACTCCTAACATCGTATCGAATTGCCCGGCAAACGAATGGCTCTCGCCGTCTTCGTCGAGCGAAGAAGAACGCACCGCAAATGCGCTTCCCGGGTAGCGTTCGAGAAACGCGTCGAGAGCACCGGCGAGCAGCGGCGGCGCGAGATCGGCCTCGGTCGCGTCGGCCGGAACGACGATCCACGCGGGAACCGCAAATCCGGCGTCACGCAGTCGCCGGAGACCGAAAGCTTTGCCGCCTTCGGCCGCGGACGCCGTCACCGGCGAATCGCGAGAGATGTCATCGGCCCGAGCCCAAGACTCACGTACATCACGAGCGTCCAGAGTCCCGACAACTGTTCGATCGAGCGAGCGCGCTCGCGCTCGGGTCGCCGTGCATAACGAATGGTAACGAACGCGGCTACGGCGAGGATGCAACCGTAGAGCAATCCGTCGGCGCGATAGTCTCCGAGCGCAGTCGCCGCACCATACGCGAAAGCTGCGGTAATCCCCATCGCCCCGAACCACGCGACGGCGGCACGAGCGAATCCGTACAGCGCGGAATACGTCTCGACACCATGTTCCTCTTCGGCCGGCGCGCGCACCTTACGCCCGATCTCGACGACGACTCCGTTGAAGAAACTCACGAACAAAAACCATCCGAGGCCGGAAGGCGGTACGCCCTGCGCATGCATCCAGTCGAATGCACTGATATAAAGGTCGATGAGCGGCATGATGACCATGTGCGAGGCGAGATACGTTAGCGGACGTGCCCGCAACCATTGCGGCACAAAAAACTCGCGACTCATCAAGAAGAGCCATGCCCACACGACGGCAAGCAGCGGCAGCAAGTTCGGCGAAACGGCAATGGCCAACGCGACCTGAAGCACGCATGCGATGCCGCCCGTGACCGCGAGCTGGCGCAACGTGACGACTCCCCGTGGAACGGCCCGATACGGCCGGTATTTCGCGTCGTCTTCGGCATCTTTGTGTTCGTCGGCGATCCGCAACTGCAAGAAGAGGAGAAACGAAGAGAGGAAGCCCGCCGCGAGTATCGCCGGGGGCGGAAAGGCGCGGCTGCCGCGCAGCAACGCCGAGAAACAAATTGCCGAGCTGGAGAACGCGGCGATCAGCACCCCATGGGTCAGCACCGGGAAGCGTTCGCGCTGATAGATCCACAGTCGCTGTCCGCTCGTCAAGTTCAGCTCGGCCATCGTCCCACTACGTGGTGCCGCGCGCAAAGCGGCGATGCGCCTGCGAAAATTGATCCGCGGAGATCGCCGCGGAGATCGAGAGCTCGCCGGCCAAGCACAGCGCCGCGGCGAGTTGCGCTAGCCGGTCTGCAGCCCCGCGCTCCGGCAAGCCGATTAATTCTAGGCACGCACGCTGCGACGGCAGTCCCGTGCCGCCGCCGACGGTGCCGACGATCACACCCGGCAGCGTCACGACGGCGTGGAGGACGCGTTCGTCGAGCACGTCGAACCGCGTGATGCCGATCGCCGACTCCGCAACGCAGGCCACGTCTTGTCCGGTCGCGAGGTAGAGGGCCGCCAAACCGTTCGCATAGTGGCCTTGATTGCCGATCTGGCCGGCGAGTGCGGCACCGAAAGTTCCGAGCGAGCAAAACTCCGCGAGACGCTCGGGGGTCGTGTGCAGTCGCTCTTCGACGGCAGCGGCGGGCAGGAATGCTTCCGCGACGACGCGCCGGCCACGTGCGCCTCTCAGTGTTAGGCTCGTGGCTTTCTTATCGGCAGAGAAATTTGCTTCGAGATACCAATCGCGGATCGATGCTTCGTGCACTTCGAGAATCCGCCGGCAGACCGCGTGCGTAGCAAGCGTGACCATATTTTGTCCGGCCGCCTCGCCCGTCTCGAAGCAGAAGCGCACGAACACGCGATTGCCCTCAACGATCGGTTCGATCGAAATGAGACGTCCGTGCCTGGTCGTCGTCGCAACGACCGTCGCGAACGTTTCGAGTTGCGTGCCGATCCAGCTTGCAAAGGCGGCCGCTTCCACAACGTTCGCGAAGATGAAAACGGGAGCGCGCGCGACCGAATGTGCGATGACGGAGGTCAGAAAGCCGCCGTTTTCGCCGACGACACTCGCGCCTCGGCTGTACGAAGCGACGAGCGCCGCCTCCGTGGTCGCGAGCGGCACGTAGTAAGTCATCGGCTGGGTATTCTCGACATCGCGGAGCACGAACGGACCGGCCAAGCCTACCGGTATCCGCACGCTGCCGATCGAATTCTCGATGTTTCGGGCCGACGCGCGCGCGAACTCCTCGTCTTCGGGCTCGAGCACCATGGAAACAGCTTCGCCGACACCCGCGAGCTGCAATCGGGCGAGAGCGCCGACGGCCCCCGGTTCACGCGGAATTCTCATTCTCTGATGCTCGTCCACGAAGCGTAAGCGGTAGTCGTTATCGGGTGCGGCTTCGCGTATTTCGAGATTAGGGCCTCGCACCAGTGGGCGAATGTTAAGCCCGCATCACCTCTCGAGTTCGCTCGCCCGCCTTCTGCTTCGCAAGCGTGGCCGTCGAGCCGGTAGCACGCACTGCCCAACGCCGTTCCGTAATCGTAATATCGATACGGACGATGGGCGCCGCCGCCGCCGAGCCCGCGCCGCACGGCGGACGACGAGGTGCTTTGATGACATCGTGGCCTTTACCGGGTCGCGCCGCAGGCTCGACATCCGAGCGCCGGAAAGAACGCTCGCATGCCGAGCCCCCGCGCATCGTACGTTCCGTATCCGTTCTCCGCGATCGTCGGCCAAGACGAAGCCAAACTCGCGCTGATCTTGGCCGCGATCAATCCGCGCGTCGGGGGCGTGCTCTTTTCGGGGCCCAAGGGCACGGGGAAGACGACGCTCGTGCGCGCCGTCGGCGAGCTGCTGCCGCTGCGCGATCGCGCGACGTGCGGCTTCGGCTGCGATCCGCGCGGCGGCAACCTCTGCGAGCGATGCGCGGCGGAGCGCGCCGCGGGCGAGCCGATCGCGAGCGTCGCCTCGCGCGGCGAGATCGTCGAGCTCCCGACGAACGCGCAGCTCGACGACGTCGTCGGCGCGATCGATCTGCGCGCCGCGCTCGAACGCAGTACCGTCGACTTCCGGCCGGGTCTGCTCGCGCGAGCGAACCGCAACGTACTCTACGTCGACGAGATCAATCTGCTCTCCGATCTCGTCGTCGACGCGCTGCTCGATGCCGCGGCCCAGGGCGTCGTGCACGTCAAGCGCGGACAGCACGCGATCGACTATCCGTCGCGCTTCACGCTGATCGGGACGATGAATCCCGAGGAAGGCGAGCTGCGGCCGCAGATTACCGACCGCATCGGCCTGCGCGTCTTCGTGCGCTCCGAATCCGAATTCGAAGAACGGCTCGAGATCTATCGTCGCAACGCCGCCTTCGCGCGCGATCCGCACGCGTTCGCGGATCGTTTCGCCGCCGAGACGGACGCGCTGCGCGAGCGATTCGACGCGGCAACGGCGCGCATCGATCGCGTCGGACCCGAGCCCGCGGCCGAGGCCGCCGCGATCGAAGCGACGGCGCGCCTCGGCATCGAGAGCCATCGGACGGAGTTCGTCGCGCTCGAGGCGGCCTGCGCGCTCGCGGCGTGGGAAGATCGCGAACGCGCGACCGCGGCCGACGTACTGCGCGTCTTCCCGCTCGCCGCGCGTCTGCGGCGCAGCCGGCTGCGCGTCGAGGCCCAATCCGAGCATCTCGCCGAGGACGCCGCGATCGCGGCCGCGCTCGAAGCGACGCTCGGCGCGGGCGACGACGCGCCGCAGAACGACGACGTCGAACGCGCGCCGCAGATCGTCGTCGCGCCGGAGCTCACACGGAAGTCGCCGCTCGCCGAGCGGCCGCAGCGCGCGACGGAGGGCCAGCCGATCGGCTCGCAGGCGCTGCGCGCGGGCGGCAAGCTCGATCTCGCCGGGACGCTCGTCGAGCGCGCCGCGTCCGATCGTGCGAAGCTCCCGCTCGAAGCGAAGGAGACGATCGAGACCGCGACGCCCCCGCGGCTCTCGATCCTCGTCGTCGACGCGTCGCTCTCGACGCAGAAAACCTCGGAACTCGTGCGCGCCGCGAGCCGCGAACTCTTGCGGCCGATCTACACCGAACGCGAACGCGCCGCGCTCGTCTCGTGCTGGGGTCCGCGCGCGGAGATCGTCGTCGACGAGAATACGGGGCGCAACATCGACCTCGTCGCCGCGCGGCTCGACGATCTCGAACCGGGCGCCGTGCGCGCGCTGACGCCGCTGCCCGAAGCGCTCGAACTCACCCGCACGATCGTCGAACGTTTCCGCCGCGCGCATCCCGGCGCCGAGGTCGACGTCGCCGTGTTCAGCGACGGCCGTGCGAACGTTCCCCTCGGCGGCGAGGCCATGCTCGCGGCGGCGCTCGACGGCGAAGGCGCGCGCGAGCTCGCCGAGCTCGCCGTCGAGCAGTGCCGCCACATCGCCGCGCAGCTGGCGGGGCGCGTGAACCTCACGTGCGTCAATCTCGACGAGTACGAAGCGCACCCCGCGATGCGCGAGCTCGCGGCGCTCGCTCGCGGACGCTATTTCCCGCTCTCGGCGGTCGTCGCGAAGATCGACTGACCGGCGACCGCGGTAGCGGCGCGTCCTGTGACGCAGCACGCACTATCGTGCGTTCCGCCCTTCCGTACCGTTCCCGACTTGAAGCGCCCACACGGCGAGCCGACGAAACGGCAATGGGCCAACGAACGATCGAGGGAGCGACGGGGGAAGCGGCGCCGGCACGAACCGGCCCCCTCTTCTTCCTCGTTCGCGTGGCGATGCTCGTCGCACTTCTGGGCGTGCCGATCCTCGGTACGAGCTTCGTGCTCGTCTCGGCGGTCTCGGACGATATCCGCAGCGCTTCCGCCGAACGCGCCGATCTGCTCGGCTACGCGGACGTCATCGATCTCGTCGGGGCGATCGGCGCCGTCCGGCGCGACGTCGTCGATACCGATCCGGCGGCGCTGGTTCGCGACCGGACGCGCGCGGACGTACTCCTGGGTCGCGTACGCGGCTCGTACGCGGGCTCGGATTCGGCGTCCGCCTTCGTACGATCGCTGCGGGGACGCTGGGCGACGGTGCGCGAGCATCCCGATCTCGCGAACGTCGACGCCGCGCTCGGCGCGTTCGCGGATATCGGGACCGCGGTCGATCCGAACACGCAGCTCGATTCCGACCCGAATTTCGCCGAACAGTACGCCGCCTCGGTCATGCTGCGCTCGCTGCCGCGGCTCATCGTCGCGACGAGTCATACGGCGGACGTCGCCCGCGGCGGCGCGGGCGACCGGCTGCCGCCCGCGATCGTCGCGTCCCTCGCCGCCGCTCGCGCGATCGAGACCGCGCCGCGCGAGCAGATCTATTCGTTCCTCGATCAAGCCGCGTCGATCGATCCGAACCTGCGAACGATCGTCGCGGATCCGGAGCGCCGCGTCCGCGTCGCGACGCTGCGCTTCGACGACCGCATCGATTCGATCTTACGCACGTTCCGCGGTTCGCCGGGGGATGCCGCACGCGTCGAGCGGGCCGCTCGAGCCGCGTTCGATGCGCAGACGGCGCTCTGGCACGCGACGCACGCCGCCGCCGGCCGGCTCGTGAGCGAGCGCTATCGCGCGGGCATCGCGAAACGGCGAACGATCATCGCGCTCTCGCTGCTGGCGGTCGTGCTCGGGACGATCGCGCTTGCGTTCAACATCCGCTGGATGGCCCGGCGCGATCGCATCGAGATCGCATCGGTGAAGCTCGAAAGCGATCGCCTGCGCGCCGAATTGCAGCGTGCGAGCGCCGAGCGCGCGCTCCGTCTGCAGGCGGCGCAGTTTCAGAGCGTCTTCGAAAACGCCGATCTCGGCATAGCGATCTTCGAACCGAGCGGCGCGGTGCGCGAATACAACGCCGCGCTCGCGCACATGTTCGGCGAACGGACGGCGGACCTCGTCGCTTCCCGCAGCCGGCAGGTCATGCTCTTCGAGGAAGAGCGTCGCCCGTTCACGCTCGAGGAGATGCACGCGAACGCCGACGGCTCGACGCAATGGCTCGCGCTGACGTTCTCCGGGGTCTACGACGACGGCACGTGCCAGATGGTCATCCTGCTCGGCCGCGACGTTACCGAGGAGAAGCTCTTCCAGCAGACGCTCGTGCACGCGGCGAGCCACGATGCGCTGACCGGCATCCTCAATCGCGCGGCGTTCGAGCGCGAGCTCGCCCGGCTCTGCGGCGACGGCGCGGAAGCGTTCGCCCTGCTCTACATCGACCTCGATCGCTTCAAGCCGGTCAACGATCGCTACGGCCATGCGGCGGGCGACGCGATCCTCGTCGCGACGGCCGACCGGCTGCGCAGCGCGCTCGCGACGGACGACATCTGCGTTCGGCTCGGCGGCGACGAATTCGCGGCGATCGTCCGGGGCGCGAACGACGCCGCGACGCTCGACCGCATCGCGGCGCGCGTCGAGAGAGCGATCGCGAAGCCCGTCGACTACGCGGGGGCGTCCCTCGAAGTCACGGCGAGCATCGGCATCGCCGAACATCGCCCGGGCGAGCGCTGCTGCACGACCCTCAAGCACCAGGCCGACGCCGCGCTCTACATCGCGAAAGAGCGGGGCGGGAACGGGCACGAATACGCGGGCTCCGCCGTCGCCCGGGCCGCGGGCGCGGAGCGATCGCTCGTCGCGTAACGCGCGATCGTCATGGTGCGCTGATCGCGGCGAACCTCGCGAGGTCGTCGTCGTGGCGGACCCGCCGGCGCGGTAATGCGTACGGGCGCGCCAGGCTCGTCACGTCGCCCGGAATCTCCGTGAACGCGGCGGCGATGCCGAGCGCGCGCATGAGCGAGAACGTCGTCGCATCGAACTTCCCGGCCGGATACGCATACGTCGTCGGAGCCGCACCGCCGAGGTAGTGCGCGAAGCGCTTGAGGCAGCCGCCGGCTTCGGCCCGCTGGCCGGCGAGATCGAGCGTCGAGAGATCGAGATGGTTCGTGCCGTGGCACGCGACTTCCATACCGCCCGCGCGCATGGCGCGCATCTGACGCCACGTGAGATGGCGCGGCGTCCCGACGAAGCCGCTCGACACGTAGAACGTCCCGCGGTCGTGATACTTCGCGAGTAAAGGAAACGCCGTCGTCGCGGCATCGTCGTAGCCGTCGTCGAACGTCAGGACCACGGCGTTTTGCGGACGTTCGCCGCGCGCGAGCGCCGCGGCGAGATCGGCCGCCGTCAGCGTCCGGATGCGGCGATCGCGAAGCGAGCGCAGTTGCGCTTCGAAGCTCCGCGGTTCGACGGTGAGATCGCGCCCGACCGCGTCGCTCGGCACCCGCGCGTCGACGCGGTGGTACATCAGCACCGGCACCCCCTGCCAGGTCGCGGCGCGGACCGGCGCACCCGTCGTGCGCAGAACGATCGCCGCGACGGCGGCGCTCGCGGCGATCCGCAGGAAGCGTCGCCGCCGCTCGACGGACGCGCGCGCCGTCGCGAGCGCTTCCGCCGGCCGGGCTTCCGTGACGACTCGTCTCATCGTACTCCTCGTGGTCGTTTCACGCTTCGGTTTCCTTACCGGCTTCCGATCGACGTCACGACCGGCGCGCGAAAGACGAGCGTCCCGCCCGCGCGGACCGCCGCGCCGCCGAGCGTCGGCACCGCGTAGAGCGAGACCAGGCGCACGGGCGGATTGAGATCGTCCGGCAGATCGACCGAGAGCGTCCGCCAACCGGTCCAATCGACCCGCTTCGCGAGCGTGAGGGCGCGCCGTTCGCCGAGGACGTTGACGAACGCGGCCCGGACGCCGATCCCGCTGCCGTCGCCGAGCACGTCGACCGCGAAGCGGAGCGGCTCGCCCGGCAGCACGAGATTCGTATCCGCGTACGCCGCGCGTCCGCCCGAGGTGAAGTCGTAGGCGAGCGAGAGCTGCCCCGCATCCGGATCGACCCGCACGAAGCCCGCCGCGTCGCGCGGCGCGGCGGCGAAATGCCACCCGTCGGCATGCGCGCCGTCGAACGCGGCGAGCTCCGAGACGTGACTGCCGACGCGTATGCGGTAGGTCGCCGCGACGCCGCCCGCTCGCGCGGTCACCGTCGCGTCGGCATCGGCCGCGCGGTACCGGCCGGGGGCATCGAAGGTCCCCGCGTCCGCCGACCACGCGACGTTCGCGCCGAGCGCGACCTCGGCACCCGCGTCGTCGTAGCCGACCGCGGAGAGCGCGAGCGGCGACCCCGGCTCCGCGCTGCGGGCGGCGCTGCGGATCTCGAGCCGCGCCAGCTGCGCGACGACGCGAACCGGCACGCGCGCGACGAATCGCCCCGCGTGGAGCGTCGCGACGTGCGACTCGCCGCCGACCGCGACCGCATCGCCTTCGAGCGGCTCGACGGCGCCGAGATCGTGGCCCGCGGCATCGATCGCGCTCGCGGTCACCGCGACGCGCGTCCCCGGCAGCGCGACGATCGCGCGCGGCCGGATCGCGAGCGCCGCG
>CAZZZK010000026.1:0-10895 GCA_964658555.1 Vulcanimicrobiota bacterium
AGCAGCGCCGGCCCGCCGCCGGCCGCGACCGCGTACGGATCGTCGCTCTCGACGAAGACGGCGCGCAGCCCGTAGCGCCGCTCGAGCAGGATCCGCAGTAGCGTCCGGCCGCTCGCGGATTCCTTCGTCACGGCGATCGGGACGCCGCCGAGCTCGGAGAGCGGACGATCGCTGACGCACAGCACCGACCAGACGTCGGTACGCGCGGCGATGCAGAGCTCGGGCAAGAGCGCGAGCCGGTCCGCGTGACGCGCCCAGTGGAAGGCGCTGACGGGGCTCAGATCGAGCCGGCCGTCGAGCAGCATCGCATTGAGACCGGCCGGGACGTCGTCGCGCAGGCTGCCGGGATAGTCGACCGCGCCGCAGTCGAAGGCGGCGTAGATTGGCAGATCGTTCGTGTAGACGATCCGGCCCGAGCGTAATCTCGGCACGATCAGGCGGTCGTGAAGCGGGCCGGCTCCGCGCGTTCGGGCCGCGGCGCGCGAACCACGCCGGTTTCGCCGTCGGCCGGTTTCCAATCGACCGGAAACTCGTCGTACGTCGAGTTGCGGCGCACGGCGGTGAATCCGGATTCGCCGATCAAGCGCCGGAATTCGCGGTCGTCGACGTACTGTCCGGACGACGTTCCCGCGGCGTGATAGATGCGCTCCTCGTCCGTCGAACCGTGCGTACCGTCCATGTCGTCGGCGCCGAATTGCAGCGCGACCTGGCAGACCTTGAGGCCTTGGATCATCCAGTACGCCTTGATGTGATCGAAGTTGTCGAGCATCAAGCGAGCCGTCGCGAACATGCGCAGATCGTCGAGTCCGGTCGTCCAGCCGAGATCCGACATCTCGTTGCCGTCGGGATGGAACGCGAGCGGGATGAACGCGTTGAAGCCGGGCGACCGCTGCTGCGACTCGCGCAGCATCACGAGATGCTCGGCACGCTCCTCGAGCGTCTCGACCGTCCCGTAGAGCATCGTCGCGTTCGAGGCGACCCCGTGGCGATGCGCGACTTCATGGATCTCGAGCCAGTGCGCCGCATCGACCTTATTCGGGCAGACGAGCTTGCGGAAGCGTTCGGAGAACACTTCGGCGCCGCCGCCGTTGATGTTGTCGAGGCCCGCCTCCGCGAGCGACGCCATGATCGCATCGTACGAGAGCCGATGGCGGCGCGCCATGTAATCGATCTCGGCGGCCGTGAAGAGCGAGAGCTGCACGTGCGGCAACGCCTCTTTGAATCGGCGCATCAGCGGCAGCCAATAATCGAGCGTGAGCTGTTTGGGATCGTGCCCGCCGACGACGTGGAGCTGATTGAAGTTATCGCCCGTCTCGAGCGCCTTCGCGAAAACGTCGTCCGCGGGCATCCGCACGACCCGGTCGCGCTCCTTGTTCTCGTCGACGGCGAACGAACAGAACGTGCAGTTCGCGTAGCACACGTTCGTCGAATTGATGTACCGGTTGAGCACGTAGAACACGCGCTCGCCGCTCTTGCGGCGTTTCGCCGCGAGCGCCAGCCGTCCGAGCGTATGGAGGTCGCGCGTCTTCAAGAGCGCGACGCCGTCGGCGCGATCGAGCGAGATGCCGGCCTCGATCTTCGCTTCGATGTCGTGCAGGGCTGGGTCGAGAACGGTGCTCACGTGTGGTCGATTTCCTCGTCGATGGTCGCGCCGCGTACGCGCAGGTCGCTCGCACGCTACAACGCTTAGACGGCCGCATTCCGTTTCCGGCTCCGGATGCCCCGGCGTTCGTTTGCCCGGCGGAGGCCGGTCGCGAAACGCGCACCGATCGCTCCGACTTTTATCGCACGGAATCGTACGGGATCGCGCCGCGCTCGGCGTCGGGCGTTCGGCGTCTCGTGTTCCGCGGGGCCCGAGGCCGGAGCCGCGTCAGGCGTCGTGCGAGAAGAGCTCGGGCTGTTCGGAGCGGCCGAGACGGTCGGCGATCGTTTCGAGTTCGCCGAGGCCGATGTTGATGCGGCGCGGCTTCGTGCCCTCGTGCGGCCCGACGACGCCGAACTCTTCGAGGTGCTTCATCACGCGCACCGCGCGCGGGTGACCGATGCTGAAGCGCTGTTGTAATTGCGCGGTCGACGCGAAGTCGCTCTGGATGATGAACTGCGCCGCATCGTAACAGAGCGGATCGACCTCGCGTTTCTTGTCGTCCTCTTCGATCGGCACGACCTCGACGTCGAGGAGATTCGCGGGCCGCGCCTGCGTCGCCCAGAACTCGACGAGCCGCTCGACCTCGAGATTCGTGATCAGCGCGCCCTGCGAGCGGATCGGCTTCGGCGCGTCGATCGGGAGGAAGAGCATGTCGCCGCGGCCGAGCAGCCGCTCCGCACCGACCATATCGAGGATCGTCCGCGAATCGACCTGCGAACTCACCGCGAACGCGATGCGCGACGGGATGTTCGCTTTGATGATGCCCGTGATGACGTCGACCGAGGGCCGCTGCGTCGCGACGACGAGGTGGATCCCCGTCGCGCGCGCGAGCTGCGCGAGGCGGCAGATCGTCGTCTCGACCTTTGCGGGGGCGATCAGCATGAGGTCGGCGAGCTCGTCGATCACGATGACGACGTACGGCAGCGTCTCCTCGGGGAACTTCGCGTTGTACTCTTCGATCTTGCGCACGCTCGCCTTCGCGAAGCGTTCGTAGCGCGAATCCATCTCCTTGGTCATCTCGAAGAGCGCGCCCGCCGCGAGCCGCGCGTCCGTGATCACCTCTTTGACGAGATGCGGGATGCCGTTGTAGATCGTGAGTTCGACGCGCTTGGGATCGATGAAGAGCATCTGCACCTGATCGGGCGTCGCGGAGACGAGCAGCGACGCGATGATCGTGTTGAGGCAGACGCTCTTCCCGCTCCCCGTCGCCCCCGCGACGAGCAGATGCGGCATCTTCGCGAGATCGCCGAAGACGGGGCGCCCCGTGATGTCCTTGCCGAGCGCCATGTGCAGCGGCGGCACGGTCCCGCGCTGCGGCAGCGATTCGAGGATCTCCCGGATCGCGACGATCGAGGTCTGGGCGTTGGGCACCTCGATGCCGACGGCGGATTTACCCGGGATCGGGGCCTCGATGCGCACCGACGTCGCGGCGAGCGCGAGCGCGATATCGTCCGCGAGCGCGGTGATGCGCGAGATCTTGATGCCCTTCTCGGGCTTGAGCTCGTAGCGCGTGATCGACGGCCCGCGCTGCACGTGCACGACCTTCGCACCGACGCCGAACGAGGCGAGCGTGTCCTCGAGGAGCTGCGAACGGTGCGAATCGTCCGCGACCTGCGCCTGCGGCGGATCGAAGAGCTCGAGCGAGGGTAGCGCGTAGATCTTCTTCGTCCCGTCGGCGATGGCGGCGGCCGCGGCGACGCTCGCGGGCTCGTACTCGCCGACGACCGCGTGCCCGAAGACGGCGCGCGTGAACGTTTCGTCGTCGTCGAGCTCGTCGTCGAATGCGTTGTCGTCGAGATCGCCGTTCTCGCCGTCCGGCGCGTCGCGTCGCGGATCGCGCGGCGGCGGCGATTGCGGGGTCGGGCGTTCGCCGACGGGCGGCTCGGAGACGATGAACGTCTTCGCATCGAGCGGCGCGATCGTCGCGAGCGAGAGCAACGGCATCGCGACCGACGCGGCCCGGGCGGCATCGATCGCTTCCGAGAGGTGCGCGGCCGCCGGAACGTCCGGCGCCGTTCGCGGGGCTTGCGGCGCGTGCGTCTCCGATGCGCGCGTCGCGGGTACGTCGGCCGGAGCGACCGCGACGGAGGCGGAGGGCACGGGCTTCGGGGCGCGCTTCGAACTCTCGCTCGGCTTCGCGAACGACGCAGGCAGATGGAATGCCTCGCGCAGCGACGTCGGGCCGCGCGGCGCCTCGACGGCGGTCGCCGGCAACGCGGCGCGCTCGGCGCGGGCCTCGGCCGAGCGCGCGCGCATCGCGGCGAACGCGTTCGCGAGCGCGTTTCGGACGCGCGCGAGCGCCACGATGACGGCGCCGATCGAGCGCTTCACGGAGACGTTGCCGATCCAGACCGTCACCGCGATCGCGCAGAGCGCGAGGACGAGCGTCGCGCCCGAGGGGCCGACGAGCGCGTCGAGACCGCGGGCGAGGAGCCGGCCGAACGCGCCGCCCGAGCGGCCGAACGCGGCGTCGACGATGCAGAAATAGCAGACGCCCGCGAGCCCGAACGTGAGGATCAGCTTCGGTACGTTGATCTCGAGGAAGACGATCCCGCCGAAGAGCGCGACGAGCACGGGCGCGAGCCAGGCCGCGCGGCCGAACGACGCCGCGAGCGCGTGCGCGAACGCGGCGCCCACGGCACCGGAATGGGTCGGAGCCGCGAGTGCCACGCCCAGAAGCAGCGCGAGACCGAACGCGGCGATCCCGACGATTTCCAAGTTCGGCCGCATGCGCGGAGCCGGTCGCGATTTGCGGCGGACGCGTGCCATTACCCCTCGAATTAGGCGACTCGTCCGCGGTACCTGTGCCGCCCCGCGCGCCTCAGCTCGCGATCAGCGCGACGCCGAGCGCGGCGAAACCGACGCCGACCCACTGCAGTCGGGAGAGCGTTTCGCGCAGCACGACGCGCGCGAGGAAGACGGTGCTCGCCGGATAGAGCGACGTGAGCACGGCGACGACCGCGAGCATGCCGTAGCGCGTCGAGAGGACGTACAGCACGTTCGCGCCCATGTCGAGCGCGCCCGCGAGCAGGATCGTCGCCCACGCGCCGGACGCCGGGCGCGGCGATTCGCGCCGCACGGCGAGGTACGCCGCGAGGAACGCGATCGACGTCGCGCGCGCGACCGCGAGCCGCGCGAGCCCGGCGTCGCGGTGGCCGAGCGCGAGCAGCACGTAGAGCGCGCCGATGCCGAGCCCCGAGAGGAGCGCGAGCCCGAGGCCGGGTTCCGAGAGCGAGATCCGTTTCGTCTCGGCGTTCGTCGAGACGAGCGCGACCGCGACGAAGGCCGCCGCGACGCCCGCGAGCACGACGGACGGCGGCCGCTCCCCGCTCCATAGCCCGACGACGACCGGCACCGTCGCGCCGATCACGGCCGTCACGGGCGAGACGATGCCCATCCGGCCGATCGCGAGCGCCGCGTAGAGCGCCGCGATCGCGACGCCGCCCGCGATGCCGGCGGCGACGCCGTACCCGGCGTCGCTCGCGTAGAAGTGCCCCGGCGCGAACGGCCACGCGCACGCGAGCACGGCGACGCCGGCGAGCTGCGAGAGGACGACGACGGCGGCGGGGGCCGTCCGCCGGCTCGCGAGCCCGCCGAAGAAATCGCCGCCGCCGTACGCGAGCGCCGCCGCGAGCGCGAGAAAGATCGCCATCGAAACCGCCTGCTCGACTCCCCGAACCCCGTCGACGTCCGATCCCGGTAATGCCGGAAGCGATTACATGGGACATTCGGTTAACGGAGTGGCGTTCGCCCTAGGTATATCGGGAACGTACCTTCGTCAGATGACGGAGCACGCGTCAAGGAGTGATCGTGTCCGCTTTATCGCTTCCCTTTTGGGATCGCGCTCGTTTGCCGTTCGCGATTTTCTTAGCCGCGGCGTTCTTCTTCACGACCGTCGGCTCGCTCTTCGCAGCCGGCACGACGGGCACGATCAGCGGCCGCGTCACGGATGAGAAGACCGGGGCGCCGGTCGCGGGCGTACGAGTCGACGCCGTATCGCCGACGTCGCGACAGTCCGTCGTTACCGACGGAAACGGCTTCTACTCGATCATCGGGCTGCCGCCCGATACGTTCACCGTTTCGTTCGAAGCGAAGGGCTACGAAGCCGGCACCGTTACGGGCGTAACCGTCAGCGCCGATCAGGTCGCGACCGTCGCGCAGAAACTCTCGAAAGCGCTTTCGACGATCGGCCGGGTCACGACGCGAACCGCCGGCGGAGCCTATCAGCCGAGTCAGACGCAGGACACCTACACCGTCACCGGCGCGCAGATCCAAACGATTCAAGGCCGCGAGGGCGCGACGAGCGAGAGCAACCTGCTCACGAGTCTGCCGGGCGCGACGTACGATTCGAGCGGATATCCGGTCTTGCGCGGCGGCCGCGAAAACGAGGAAGGCTTCCAAGACGAAGGGATCGATCAGACGGACGCGTTCACGGGTCAGTTCGTCAACAGCCTCGCCGTCAATCCCAGCCTCGGCTCGTTGCAGCTGACGCCCGGCGCCGGGGACGCGTCTTCCGGCAACGCCGGTACCGGCACGATCAACCTAACCGCAAAGCGCGGCACGTATCCGGCGTTCGGCTCGATCCAAGGGACCATGCAGGGTCATGATTACGATCACGAACTGACCGTCGAGTACGGGTCGGCTTCGCGTAGCGGCGCGCTTTCCAATTACATCGGCTATGTGGGCATCCGCTCGGCACTCGGCGTCGGCTATCAGACGCGAGCCGATCAAACGCTCACGGGCGGAGGCGGCACGCGTTACTTCACGCCCGAAGGAACGATCGGCGACGATCTCGTCGACAACTTCGTCTACAAATTCGGCAATCATCAGAATCAGTCGCTGCAACTGTACGGCGAGATCGAAAACTACACGTTCAATAACAATTACGGCGGATACGGAAATCTCACGTTCAAGTCGAGCGATCCGTACTATCTCGCGAATCTCGAAGCGATCTCCGGCTTTACGGCGCCGCAGATTCAGTCGCTCCTGCCGAGCGATCCGTATCAGCGCCCGGGTGCCGTCGCGCTGACGCGCAACCCGGAGACGTACTATCAGCCGAACCAAACGTTCAAGCTGCAATACAACAACAACCTGAACTCCTCGACGTACTTCAACGTCAAGTTCTATCGCGTGATCTCTACGACCACCTTCGATTTTCCATTCGACGGCCAAAACTATATCGAGCCAGATTTCTACCTGCTGCAGGGCGGCCAGCGATCGGGCACGCAGGCGGAGCTCACGAAACAGATCGGCTCCAACAACCTCGTGAAGGTCGGAGGCAAGTACGAGTACCTCCATCCCGTTTACGACTTCAACGACTATTACGACGGCCTGTTCGATTCGGCGCTCTACGGGAATGCCGTCGATTTTCTCCCGGGCGGCTATCTGAGCCAGCAGGGGATCGGCGCCTCGAAGATCCCGTACGTGAGCGAAGAATCCTCGACGAATCGTCAGGATTACTCGGCCTACCTGACCGACACGTACTCTCCGTCGTCGAAGGTGAACGTTCAGGGCGGCGTGCGCTTCGACGGCGCGAATTACCGCTACGCGACGACCGATTCGCAGTTCTACGCTCCCGCGAAGATCGACGCGGCCGGCTTCCCGCTCGACGCGGCCGGAAAAGAAGTCACGTCCGATACGGGCCAGTATCTGGTCAACGTTCCCTCGCAGGCCATCCATCCGCTCGTCGTCGAGCCGCGCCTCTCCGCGTCGTACCAGCTCGGCTCGCACGACGCCGTACGCGCGTCGTACGGCCGTTCCGTCGAACTTCCGTCGCTCGGATACGTCGATTACGGCGGCGGCGTCGGGCAATACGCGAAGTTTCGCGGCGTCGCCGCGAACGCGCCGGTCTGCGGCGTCACGGGGAACCTCACGTGTAAGAATTACGCCGATCAATTGTACTGGCAGAATCAGGACGTGATCCTCGGCGTCCCCTATCAGCCGCTCCAGCCGGCCACGTACAACAATTACGATTTTTCGTACTCGCACGATTTCGGAAAGGGCGTCGGCTTCAAGGTGACGCCGTTCTATCGTCGCGGTTACAACGTGACGGCGCTCGTCGCGAATCCTCGCACCGACTCCGCCGGCAACATCCTGCTCAACCCCGACGGTTCGGTCATCTTCGGACCGTCGACCGCGACGAATCTCGGCGTGAACCGGACCACCGGGATCGAGATGCAACTCACGAAGGAAACGGCCTTCGGGCTCTCCGGGCAGATCTCGGGGACGTACATCAACGAAACGAGTAACGTCATCCCCGGCACGCCGAGCGAAGACTTCTTCCCCTCGATCCCCTCGCAATCGCTCGCGCTCGGAAATCAGTATCGCGTCGGGTTTCTCTCACCGCTCCAATTCACGGCCGCCCTTCAGTACAAGACGAAGTCGGGCTTTCGCATCAACCCCATCCTCTACGTCAACGAGGGCTATCCGATCGGCCAGGGCCGGCTCACCGCGGCGTACGTCAACGGTACGCCCGCGAACATTCCGAATACGAACGTCACGAACCCGAACGGATCGTCCGTCGCGACCCAGTACGTCGACCCGCTCAACCCCGGCAGCCTCACCGCGCCGAACATCATCGCGACGCGCGGAACCGCCGAGGGGAATGCGGCCGGAGCGATCCTCAGCCGGCCGTCCTTCTTCGCGAACATCACCTTCGAATACACGCCGCCGGGCGCCCACAGCACCTTCGGCGTCCAGATCCTCAACGCGTTCAACAACGTCTACGCGGGCCTCGGCGGCGGAAACAACACCGGGATCAACACGCGTTATCAGCCGGTCGCCTCCGGCGTGAGCGGCGTCGCGAGCGGCTACTCGCCGACGTACGCGGCCTTTCCGACGCTCGGCGAAGCGGCGTACTTCGACGCGATGCAGAGCGGACAGTCGGCATACAGCATCGGACCCGCGTACGAAGCGCGCCAAGTCCAACTCTACTATCAGCTCAAGCTCTAGGAAGACGCATGCGCTCTCTCATTCGCCCCCTCGGCACCACCGCCGCCCTCGTCCTCCTCGCGGCCTGTACGTCGGGACAGTCGGCGCAGCCGCCGACCATGACCGTCTCGTCGCTGAGCGGCGATAAGGCGGAGCTCGCCGTCGGCGTCGCGACGTTCTCGGACGGCTCGAAGGGCCTCAACGCCGTCGCCACGTTCCGCGGCGCCGGGGGTGCCTCGGCGACGCTCGTCAACACGCCGACCGTCACCGGGCCGGCCGCATTCGTCGTTCCGGCGGTCGACGCCGCCGGGACCGATGCGGGAACGAATCATATCTCCGCCTCGCCCCAGGTGACGACGGGTGCTCCGACCGCAACGACCTTCTCCACGACGGGCGGGGTGTTTTCGTACGGTTTCGCGCCGGCGAACGCCGACACGTCGGGCTCGGCGAATTTCGGACTCTATCCGCAACCGTTCTACGGCGCCGGAACGCTCGCGGGCGCCTTCACCGATGCCAATGCGAATCCGATCGCGTTCGAGGGCGGCCCGCCGGCGTACCCGAACGTGCGCACGGGAACGTATCCGGCAGGCTTCGTCGGGTATTCACAAGGCTTCACGACCTTCGCCGCAACGCCCGTGGCCGGCGCGTACGGCCTCACCGTCGTCGTCGCATCGTCGAACGCGGGGACGACGACCGTCACGTCGCCGTCGGCGAGCATCACGAACGTCGCGGGCCTCGCCGCGGTCGCGACGCCGACGTTCACCGAAGACGGGACGGGCGGCGGGACCGCCGCGTTCGTCGCGCCGGCCGGGACGACCGAATCGGTCGTCGATTTCTACGACGTCAAGGCCGGCACGTTCTACTCCGTCCTCGTGCCGGGCTCGGGAGCGCTCACGGCGACGCTGCCAGACGCGGTCGGTGTCTTCGCGAGCGGCGTGGCCGGCGCGACGCTGACGGCAGGCGACGCGTACGAGATGACGGTGATCTGCGCGGACTATCCGCTCTTCGAAGCGGGGCCGCCGCAGAACACCGCGCAGGTGCCGACGCTGCTCGGGGCCGCGGGCCAAGCCGATATCGCGTTCTCTCCCGGACTGGCCGGCACGTACGGGACGGGAGCGGCGCCGGCGAGTCTGCGGCGCTCCGCGAAGCGACGCTGATCTAAGGCGAAGGCGAAGGCGAGGGCCCGGCGGCCGCGCGATCGACGGCGCGATCTTCGCTTCCGACCTGCGATTCGAGGTCGCGGCCTTCGTCGACGAGGTGCCGCGCCCCCGACATCCCCGGGCCGATCGATCCGCCGATTTGCGCCGCTTGCTCGAGGGTTTCGAGCGCCGCCGCGTAGGCCTTATGCGCGTCCGAACGATTCCCGGACTCGACCGCGAACATCGCGACCCGGCGCAGCGAACGCGCGTACGCGACGCGTGCGTAGAGACGATCGACGCTCACCGAGTCGTTCATCGACCCGCCGGCCGGTGCGGCGTTCCGATTGTTGTACTGATTTTGATCGACGCTCGCGACGCAGTCGCGGTACGCGTTTGCGAGCGATCGCGCGGTCTGCATCAGATCGGCGCTCATCGGCGACGGCTTCGCCGTAAGATCGTTGAGGTGCCGGCCGATCGGCGTCGCGTTCGGACACGTGTCGTCGGAAAACGCATCGGCCCGAACCGCGGGCGGCACGTCGAGGACGGCGGTCAGCAGCGCGAAGGCCAGCGTTCCGCGAACGGCTCGCTCGACGCCCGATCGGCACGTACTCTTCATATCCACGACGCCTCCTCGCTCGTTGCCGGCCGCTCGACGAACGAGCGACGCTCCCTTTGGGTGAGGGCGTCTATTCGACGCCGGGCGGCCGCCGCTTGTGATGATCGGTGCGGCGTTGGAAGCCGCTCGCGATCGCGACGAGCTTCGCCTCGCAGAACGGGCGGCCGAGGAACGCGATGCCCGTCGGCAGTCCGTGCTCGCCGAAGCCGTTCGGGATACAGAGCGCGGGCGTGCCGGTGAGATTGCCGGGCGCGATGAGATCGACGTCGCCCGGATACTTCGGATACGCCTTGTCGAACGGCACGTCGATCGGGAGCGCGACCGTCGGCAGCGACGGCGAGACGATCGCGTCGTAGCCGCCGAACGCCGTTTCGAGCGCCGCGATCATCCGCGTCCGCTGGCGCATCGCGTCGATGTAATCGACCGCGGGCGTCGCGTAGGCGACGTAACCGCCCGTGCGATCGGCGACCGCGCGCAGCTCGCGCGACTTCCCGCTCTCGATGAGGCCGCGGAACGCGGCGGCGCCTTCGGCCACGAGCGCCGCGGTGCGCGAACCTGTCTCCGC
>CAZZZK010000026.1:10905-15675 GCA_964658555.1 Vulcanimicrobiota bacterium
GAACTCGGTCAGCAGGTCACCTACCAGGCCAACATCGTGCCGACGGCCGCGCCCCACGGCAGATCGGGCAGCGCGACGTCGGGCAGGAGATCGCAGAACTCCTCGAGCACGGCGAGCGACTTCTCGAAGTTGGCCTTGACCGCCGGCATCGTCTTGCGCGTCGCGTGCGCGAGCACGCCGATACGGGGCCGGCGGCGCGCGGCCGGGAACGGCCGGTCGACGGCCGTCGGATCGTTCGGATCGGCGCCCGCGATCGCGCGCAGTACCGTATCCGCGTCGGGCGCCGTGCGCGCGATCGGGCCGAGCTTATCGAGCGTCCAGCAGAGCGCCATCGCGCCGTGACGGCTCACGCGGCCGTACGTCGGCCGGAGCCCCGTCACGCCGCAGCTCGTCGAGGGAAAGACGATCGATCCCGAGGTCTCCGAGCCGATCGCGAACGGCACGAGGCCGGCCGCGGTCGCCGCTCCCGAACCGCTCGACGAACCGCCGCTCCAGTACGCGCGGTTCCACGGCGTGCGCCCGGGCCCCGTGAACGATGCATCCGCATCGTCGTAGCCGAAGCCGCCCGCGAGTTCGACCATCGCGAGCTTCGCGAGCAGCACGCCGCCCGCCGCGCCGAGCCGCGCGACGACCGTCGCGTCGTAGTCGAAGCGCTGTTCGCGGTAGGGCTGCGCGCCCCACGTCGTCGGGGCGCCCTTCGCGGCCAGCAGATCCTTGACGCCGTACGGGATGCCGTGCAGCGGGCCGCGCACGTTCCCGGCGGCGCGCTCGCGATCGGCGCGCTTGGCTTCGGCGCGCGCCCGGTCGTGCACGACCGTGACGACGGCGTTGTAGTGCGGCCCGAACCGTTCGAGCCGATCGAGGAACAGGTCGGCGAGCTCGAGCGACGAGACGGTTCGCTTCGCGAGCAACTTTCCGAGCGTCGCGATATCGGCGAACGCGATGTCGTCGTGCGTCACGGCTTCACGACGAACGTCGTGACCGGCTCCTCGCCGTCGCGCAGCGGATGTTTTCCGCCGCCGAGCACCGCGCCGGCCGCCGCGCCGTCGATCCCGCGCGCGATCGTATCGAGTTCCGCATCCGTGAGCTTGGCATCGAAGCGGCGCATCGACGCCGCCTGCGCGCGCGCCGTCTCCGACGGCGGCTTCCGCGCGGGCTCGGGCCGAGGCGATCTTGCGGCCGGTGCGGTCTCGCGCGCGTCCGCCGGTTTCGCGCTCGCCGCGAACGCGAGCGAAACGCCGGCCGCGGTCGCGCGGCGCAGGAAGCTCTTACGACTCTTCACGAGGTGTTCTCCGTTACGGCAGAGCGCTAGACTTCCATGACGACGGGGATGACGATCGGTTTGCGGCGCGTCTTCTCGTAGACGGCTTTCGCGACGATCTGACGGATGTGTTCCTTCATCGTCTGCTGATCGCGTTTGCCCTCGGCCGAGACGCTGCCGAGCGCGTCGCTCACGCGCTTCTCGAGATCGGTGATGAGCGGCCCGTTGTCCGGGATGTAGAACACGCCGCGCGAGATCAGATCGGGGCCCGCGACGACGCGCGCTTCTTCGGCGTCGACCGTCACGACGACCATCATGATGCCGTCCGCCGAGAGATGGCGCCGATCGCGCAGCACCGCGTCGCCGATATCGCCGACGCCGCTGCCGTCGACCATCACGTTGCCGCCGTAGGTCTTGCCCGCGATCGACGGACCCGCCGCCGTGAACTGCAGCACGTCGCCGTTCTCGATGACGTGACAGTTTTCGGCCGGCACGCCCGTCTTCTGCGCGAGTCCGGCGTGCGTGACGAGCATCCGGTACTCGCCGTGGACCGGCATGAAGTTCTTCGGGCGCAGCAGGTTGAGCATGAGCAGCAGCTCTTCTTGCGAGCCGTGACCCGAAACGTGCGCGGTCCCGCGCTGCGTGCCGTGGATGACCGTCGCGCCGAGACGGTAGAGATTGTTGATCGTCTTCGCGACGCTCTTCTCGTTGCCCGGAATCGGCGTCGCGCTGATGACGACCGTATCGCCCGCGACGATCTTCATCCGCGGATGATCGCGCACCGCGAGCCGCGAGAGCGCCGACATCGGCTCGCCCTGCGAACCCGTCGTGACGATGACGATCTCGTTCGGCGGATACTGATCGACCTGTTCGAGCGGGATCACGCGCTCGACGGGGAGCCGCAGGTAGCCGAGCTCCGACGAGTACTTCACGACGTTCTGCAGCGAGCGGCCGAGGAACGCGATGCGGCGGCCGAATTTCACGGCCTGGTCGATGACCTGCTGCACGCGCGGCACGTTCGACGCGAACGAGGTCACGATGATGCGGCCCTTCGCGCGCGAGAAGATGTTCTCGAACGCTTCGCCGACGACGCGCTCGGAGGGCGTGTGGCCCGGGCGCTCGGCGTTGGTCGAATCCGAGAGCAGGCAGAGCACGCCCTCGTCGCCGATCCCGGCGATCGCCGCGAAATCGGCCGGCCGGCCGTCGATCGGCGTCTGATCGAATTTGAAATCGCCCGTGTGGAAGATCACGCCGAGCTCGGTCGTGATCGCGAGCGAACACGCGCCCGCGAGGCTGTGGTTGATGTGCACGAACTCGGTCTCGATCCCGCCGTACCGCACGACGTCGCCGGGATTGACCGAGACGAACTTCTTATCGCTGAATTTGTGGTCGCGCGACTTCGCGCGCACGAGCGCGAGCGACAGCGGCGTCCCGACGACGGGCACGTCGAACTCTTTGAGCAGGAACGGGATGCCGCCGATGTGATCTTCGTGGCCGTGCGTGACGAGGACCGCGCGAAATTTATCGCGCCGCTCGCGCAGGTACGTGAAATCGTTGATGATGATGTCGACGCCCGGCATCGAGTCGTCGGGGAACATCAGGCCGGAGTCGACGACGACCAGATCGTCGCGCGTCTCGACGATCGTCATATTGCGGCCGATCTCGCCGCAGCCGCCGAGCGGGATGATCCGCAGCCACGGCTCGTCCGGCGGCTTCGCGAGGACGAGGGGGGCCGGGGCCGCCATGCGGCCGTTCGATTGATTCAAAAACGACGTCTTTCGGGGTTGCCGCGCGCACCGTACGGCGTGATAGGCCTGTAGGAGGCCAGCACATGCTCCCGCCCGCATTCGTTACGACGCCCCCGCCTGCATCTTCTCACGCGCTCCGGGCCGCCGCGCGGCATATCCCGGCGGCCGATCTCTACTCCCTCCGGGCTCGCCGGCGCTTCGCGAGCTACCTGCGGCTCCGGCTGCTCGAACTGCGCGAGGCCCGCCTCGAACGCGCCGCGGACGTCGTCGAAGGGCGGCTCCCCGTCGACGTCCTCGTTCCGGACCTCCGCGAGGCGAAGCCGCCGGGCTGAGGCTTTGCGGGCGATCGGCGCGAAGGGCGGCGGGGTGCGTTCCTCCCCCCCGAGCCGCCCCGCAGCCGCCCCCGAACCGGTCACGATGGAGCGTCGTTTCGCCGTCGTCCGCGATATCTTCGTCGCGCCGGGACGCGCGTTCGCGACCCTGCTCGTCGCACCGACCTGGATCGCGGCCTACGCCGCCGCACTCGTCACGAGCGCCGTCTACCTGCTCGTGACGCAGCCCGCCGTCACCCATCTGACGGCGCTGCTCGATCCCAAGATCGGCGCGCACCCGACGGCCGCGCAGCTCGCCGACGTCGCGACGCGCAGCATCGAAACCAACGGCGCCGATTACGCGATCCAGCCGCTCGTCTTCTGGGGCCTGAGCGCGATGACGCTCTCGATCGTCGCGCGCTTCAAGGGGAAGCGAATCCCGTTCCGCGCCGGCTTCGCGCTCGCCGCCAACTGCTCGCTGCCCGGCGCGATCGGGTCGCTCGTCGCGGCGGCGGGGGTCGCACTGCATCCGCCGGACTCGTTTCAAAGCGTACGCGCCTTCGCGATCGCCGTGCCCGATAATCTCGCCGTCTTCGCGGCACCCGGCCGCAATGCGGAGGCCGCATTCCTCGCGAGTTTCGGCGTCTTCGACGTCTGGTCGGCGATCTTGCTCGCGTACGGTTTCGTCGCGTTCGCGCAGGTCCGGCTGACGACGGCGCTCGTACTCTCCTTCGGACTCGCGGTCATCTTCGTGCTCTATACGGTCGCCCCGTAAGAGCACGTCGATCGGCCGATCGACCGGCGGCTTCGCGACGGAGGGTGACATGGATGTCGGCACGAGATCGCGCCCGCGGAGCGGCCTCGCCGTCCTCGCGGACGTCGTCGTCGCCCCGCACGCCGGCTTCGCCGAGCTCCGCGAGCACGCGCATTGGGCGTGGGCGCTCGTCGCGACGGGCGTCCTCGCCGTTCTCGGAGCGTTCTTGCAGAGCCCGGCCGGCATCCACGTCGCGCAGCTCCTCATCCTGCAGAACCCGACGCACGACCCGAGCTTCTCCTCGCTGACGCCCGAGAAACGCGACGCGGTCCTCGCGACGATGACGCTCGCCCAGCGCGCGATCCCGTATTTCGCACCGATCGGCGTCGTCGTCGCGGTCTTCTACGGCGCGATCGTCTTCACGGTCGCGCGCGCGATCGGCCGCGGCGAGGCGACGTTCGGGAAACTCTTCGCCCTCGCGGCGAACGTCGGGATCGCGCGGCTCGGCTTCCAGGCGGCCGTCGTCGGGGCGATCGTCGCGATGCGCGGACCGCTCGCGTTCTCCTCGGCGCACGATCTGCTCATGGCGCTGCCGAGCCTCGCGTGGCTCGTTCCGGCCGGCCAGCCGAAGCTCGCCGCGCTGCTCTCGACGGTCAACCCGTTTCAGATCTGGACGTTCTTCCTCGCGACGATCGG
>CAZZZK010000027.1:0-4492 GCA_964658555.1 Vulcanimicrobiota bacterium
GAGCGCACCCGCATGAACGCGGGCGTCGGGCTCGCGCTGCTCTTCGCCGTCGTGCTCGGGCTGACGCTCGCGCTCGGCGAACCGACGATCGCGCGGCTGCGTCGGCTCTCGTTCGCGCAGCACGCCTACGAGGACGCGCCGAAATCGCACGCCGCGAAGACCGGAACGCCGACGATGGGCGGCGTCCTGTTCGCGATCGGCCTCGTCCTCGCGCTGCCGTTCGCGGAGGCCGCGAGCCGCGTCGGGATCGCGCTCTGCACGCTCGGTCTCGGGTGCGGGGCGGTCGGTGCGTACGACGATTACGTCTCGATCCGGCGCGGCCGCAATCGCGGATTGCGCGCGCGCGATAAGTTCGCGCTGACGCTGCTCGTCGGGATCGTCTTCCTCTTCCTCGTACGCGACGCGCCCGGCCCGGCGGCGCGCGACGCGGTCTTCTCGTTCGGCACCACGATCGTCCGCGTGCCGCATCTCGCGTGGTACGCGCTCGCGCTGCTCGCGTTGCTCGCGACGACGCACGCGGTCAATCTGACGGACGGACTCGACGGCCTCGCGAGCGGGACGATCCTGCCGCCGCTCGCCGTTTTCGCGTGGCTCGGCTGGCGTTCGGGCGCCCACGGCGTGACGATCGTCGACGTCGCGCTCGCGGCATCGGTCGTCGGATTCCTCGCGTTCAACCGCCACCCGGCGCGTCTCTTCATGGGCGATACGGGATCGCTCGCGCTCGGCGGCGTGCTTGCGGGAAGTGCCGTGCTCACCGGAAATCTACTGCTCCTGCCGCTCGTCGGCGGCGTGTTCGCCGTCGAAGCGCTCTCGGTGATCGTTCAAGTGTCGTACTTCAAGAGAACCCGGAAACGGATTTTTCGCATGAGCCCGCTGCACCATCATTTCGAACTCGTCGGCTGGTCGGAGACGACCGTCACCACACGCTTCTGGACGGCCTCCGCGCTGCTCTCGCTCGCGGGCGCGGTGATCGCGCGATGACGGATTCGAACGGTGCGTTCGATGCGACCGCGCGCGTGCTCGTCATCGGTCTCGGCCGCAGCGGGATCGCGAGCTGCACGGTCCTGCGCGCGCGCGGCGCGACGGTCTTCGCGACCGACGAAAAGCCGCCCGAAGCGCTCGGAGCGACGATCGCCGAGCTCGCGGCGAAGGGCGTGCGCTACGTCGCGCCTGCCGACCTTCCGTCGGTCCTCGGCACGCTGACGTCGTGCGTCGTCTCCCCCGGCGTCCCGCTCACGAACGCGATCGTCAACGCGGTGCAGAACGCGCGCATCTCCGTCTATTCGGAGATCGAGGTCGCGTACCGGATCTCGAAAGCGCCGCTCGTCGCGATCACGGGCACGAAGGGCAAGACGACGACGACCGCGCTCATCGGCGCGATGTTCGCGCGCGCCGGGAAGACGACGCACGTCGGCGGGAACATCGGCAACGCGCTCATCGGCGAGACCTTCGTCGCGGCGCCGGACGATTGGGTGATCGCCGAAGTCTCGTCGTTCCAGCTCGAATCGATCCGCTCGTTCAAACCGAAGATCGCGGCGATCCTCAACCTCTCGCCCGATCACCTCGATCGCTACCACTCGATGGACGAGTACAGCGAAGCGAAATTCCGCATCTTCGCGAACCAGAGCGCGAGCGACACGTTCGTCGGAAACCTCGACGATCCGATGCTCGCCGAACTCGCCGAGGGCGAGAGCGCGAAACGCCTGCGCGCGCGAACCGCGTGGTTCGGGATCGAACCGCGGCGCCGGGCGACGGTCTACGTGCGCGGCGATCGGATCACGTACGCGCCCGCGACGGGAGATCCGCGGCCGATCGAGATCATGCCCGTCTCCGAGATCCCGCTGCTCGGGCGGCATAACCTCAGCAACGTCCTCGGCGCGCTGCTCGTCGCGCTCAGTGCCGATCTCGAGATCGACGCGCTGCGTGCCGCGGTCCGGGACTTCGCCGCCCTGCCGCACCGGCTGCAGACGGTCGCCCGGCTCGACGGCGTCACGTACGTCGACGATTCGAAGTCGACGAACCCCGGCTCCGTCGTCGCTGCGCTCGAGGCGTTCGACCGGCCCGTCGTGTTGATCGCGGGCGGCAAATCCAAGCGCACCGATTTCCGCGCGCTCGGCGACGCGACGCGCGCGCGTGCGAAGGCGGTCGTCCTCATCGGCGAAGCGGCGGACGAACTCGCCGCGGCGATCGATCCGGCGCTCGTCACGCGTGCGTCCTCGATGGACGAGGCCGTCGCGATCGCGCGCTCGCTCGCCGTCGCGGGCGACGTCGTGCTGCTCTCGCCCGGCTGCGCGTCCTTCGATATGTTCGCGTCGGCCGAAGCGCGCGGCGACGCGTTCGCGGCCGCGATCGCCGAGCCCGCGACCGCGCATGGATAGCCGCGAACGCGGGCCCGTCCGCCCGGCGCCGGACGCGATCCTCGTCGCGACCGTCGCGACGCTCGTCGCGTTCGGCCTCGCGATGATCTTCAGCGCGTCGAGCGCGCTCGCGGTCACGCAGTATCACGACGCCGCGTTCTTTCTCAAGCGCCAAGCGGTCTGGCTCGCGATCGCGAGCCTCCTGGCCTACGGGGCGTACCGCATCGACTACCGCAAATTGCGCGCCGCGGCGCCGTACGCGCTCTTCGCGACGATCGCCGCGCTCGTGCTCGTGCTCGTGCCGCACGTCGGCAAGATCGCGGGCGGGTCGAGCCGCTGGGTCGGCGTCGGGCCGCTCGTCTTCGAGCCTTCGGAGTTCGCGAAGCTCGCGCTCGTGCTCTACCTCGCGTCGGCGCTGACGACGAAGGGCGAAAAGATAAAGTCCTTGACGAAGGGCGTCGTCCCGCTCGCGCTCGTGACGGGGCTGCTCGCCGTGCTCGTGATCCGGCAGCCCGATATGGGGACGGCGAGCCTGCTCGCGTTCACGACGGCGCTCATGCTCTTCATCGCGGGCGCGCGGATCGAGCACCTGCTGCTCGTGCTGTTCGCCGTCGCGCCGCCCGCGTTCGCGATCGTGCGCCACGATCCGTACAAGTGGGCGCGCATCACCGCCTTCGAAAATCCGTGGAAAGATCCGCAGAATACGGGCTATCACATGGTGCAGTCGCTGCTCGCGCTCGGCAGCGGCGGCTGGCACGGCGTCGGGCTCGGCTTCTCGCGGCAGAAATTCTTCTGGCTCCCCGAGGCGCACACGGATTTCATCGGCGCGATCGTCGGCGAGGAGCTCGGCTTCGTCGGGATCGTCGCGCTCGTCGCGCTGTTCGTGCTCTTCGCGTATCGCTCGGTGCGCATCGCCCTCGCGGCGCCGGACCGCTTCGGGTTCTTCCTCGCGATGGGGGCGATGGCGATCGTCGTGATCCAGGCGTTCGTCAATCTCGGCGTCGTCTCGTCGTCGTGGCCCGTGACGGGAGTTCCGTTGCCGTTCATCTCCTTCGGCGGCTCGTCGCTCGTCACGTCGCTCGTCGCCGTCGCGCTCATCGTCAACGTCGGACGGGCGCGCCGCGCGCCCGCGCTCGTGAACGTGCCCGTCCGCGTCGAGGTCGTCCGCGCGCGGGAATACGGGACGCCGTCGACCGCCTCGTGAGGCTCGTCGTGACGGGCGGCGGAACGGGCGGCCACATCTATCCGGCGCTCGCGATCGCGCACGCGTGCGCGAGCGAGCCCGCGTTCGCACCGCTCGACGTCCTCTACGTCGGCACGCGGACCGGGCTCGAAGCGGCGATCGTGCCCCGCACCGGTATCCCGATCGCGTACGTCTGCGCGGCTCCGCTGCGTCGCGGATTCCGCGGCGCGTTCAAGAGCGTCTACGCGAATCTGCGCGGGATCGATCAGGCGCTGCGCATCCTGCTCCGCGCGCGCCCCGATCTGCTCGTCGCCACGGGCGGCTACGTCGCGTTCCCGGTCGTCGTCGCGCTGCGGATCGTGCGTTTTCTCGGGCGATCGCGCGCGAAGATCGCGCTCTTAGAATCGAACTCCGTCGCGGGCGTCACGAACCGGCTCCTCGCGCCGCTCGTCGACGAGACGTGGTACGCGCAGCCGCCGCCGGGTGCCCTCGGCGCACGCGCCGCGGTCGTCGGCATGCCGGTTCGCGCGGCGATGCGCGAGCCGATGGACGCGCGCGAGGCGCGGGTCGCGCTCGCGCTCGATCCGGAGAAGCGCACGATCGTCGTGATGGGCGGCAGTCAGGGCGCGCGTTCGATGAACGAGGCGATCGCGGCGCTCGTCGAAGACGGCCTCGAAGCCGACCGTCAGGTGCTCATACTCGCGGGTACGCGCGATCTCGCGGCGCTCGAGCGGCGCGTCGGCTCGATCGCGGGCGTGACCCTTCACGGGTATCTCGACGATCCGCGGCCGGCGTACGCCGCGGCCGACGTCGTCGTCGCGCGCTCGGGCGCATCGACGCTCGGGGAGCTCGCCGCGACCGCGACGCCCGCGATCCTCGTGCCGTATCCCTATGCGACGGCCGATCATCAACTCCACAACGCGCGCGCGTTCGCGCGCGGCGGCCGCGCGAC
>CAZZZK010000027.1:4502-15675 GCA_964658555.1 Vulcanimicrobiota bacterium
CGATGCCGAGCTCGACGCCCGGACGCTGCGGGCCGCGATCGATGCGGCGCTCGAGGCGCCCGCGCAGACGCGCATGCGCGAGGCGGCGCTGGCCGCCGCGAAACGCGATCCCGGCGTCGAGATCGTCGCGCGGGTGAAGCACCTGCTCGATGCGAAGCCGGTGCCCTCGTGAAGAGGGAGCCGGTGCACTTCGTCGGCATCAGCGGCATCGGGATGTCGGCGCTCGCGCGCATCCTCTTGCAGCGCGGCTTCGCCGTCTCGGGATCGACCGATCGCCGGACGCCGCTCACCGAGCGGCTCGCGACCGAGGGCGCGCGCGTGCACGTCGGCCACGCGGCGGCGAATCTCGGCGACGCGACGACCGTCGTCGTGAGCAGCGCGATCGCGAGCGAGAATCCCGAACTCGTCGCGGCGCGCGAGCGCGGTCTCGAGGTCGTGCATCGCGGTGCGCTCCTCGCGCGGCTGATGCGCGAACGGCGCGGGATCGCGATCGCCGGGACGCACGGCAAGACGACGACGACCGCGATGACCGCGAGCGTGCTCGAAGCGGGCGGCCTCGATCCGACGATCGCGATCGGCGGCGAGCGCGTCGATACCCAGACGAACGCGAGCGACGGCGCGGGCGCGTATTTCCTGAGCGAGGCCGACGAGTCGGATATGTCGTTCTTGGATCTCGAGCCCGAGCTCGCCGTGATCACGAACGTCGAGAACGATCACATCGCCTCCGATGCGGAGCTGCCCGAGCTCGTCGAAGCGTTCGCGCGGTTCGCCGCGACCGTGCCCGCGTTCGGCGCCGTCTACTTCGGCAGCGACGATCCGCATGCCGAGACGATCGCCGCCCGGCGGCGGGCCGCGCGCACGCGACGGTTCGGATTCGGGGCCGCGGCCGATATCCGCGCGACGGACGTCGCCTACGCGAGCTTCGGGTCGCGCTTCGCGGTGCACGTCGACGGACGGCGGCTCGGCGTCGTCGAGCTCGGCGTGCCGGGCGCGATCAACGTGCTCGACGCGCTGCCGGCGATCGCGATCGGCTGCGAGCTCGGCGTTCCGTTCGCGACGATCGCGCGGGCGCTGCGCGCCTTCCGCGGCGTCCGGCGACGCTTCGAGATCGTCGCGCGAACGGAGCGGATGACGGTCGTCGACGATTACGCGCACCATCCGACGGCCGTGCGCGCGACGATCGCGGCGGCGCGCGCGGCCACGGACGCCCCGATCGTCGTCGCCTTCCAGCCGCATCGCTACACGCGGACCGCCTATCTCGCGCGCGACTTCGCGCTCGCGCTCGCCGAGGCCGATCGCGTCTTCCTCACCGACGTCTACGCCGCGTCGGAAGCCCCGATCCCGAACGTCGACGCACGCACGATCGGCGTACCGCTCGAAGCCCGCGGCGTCGACGTCGCGTACGTCGCCTCCGTCGACGATCTTCCGGCCGCGTTGCTCGACGCGGCGCCGCCAGGCGCGCTCGTGCTCGTTCTCGGAGCGGGCTCGATCACGAACGCGGCGGCCGCCCTCGGGCGCTCGCTCGCGCGCGCCACGGCGAGCGTTCCGTGATCCGCGATCGTTCGGCGGTAAACGATATGGCGCGGAGCGCTCGCGACGAACTCGTCGCGCTGCTCGGAGCGCGCGTGCGCTTCGACGAGCCGCTCGCGCCGTACACGTCGTGGAAGATCGGCGGACCGGCCGACGCGTTCGCGACGGTCGAGACCGAAGACGAGCTCGGTGCCGTTCTCGCGCTCGCGCGGCGCCGGAAGCTGCCGTGGTTCGTGCTCGGCAGCGGTTCGAATCTGCTCGTCGGCGACGGCGGGATGCGCGGCCTCGTGCTGCGGCTCGGCGGAGCGTTCGCCGCGATCGAGGTCGTTCGCGACGGCGCGGAGGTGCTCGTTCGCGCGGGCGCCTCGGCGTCGGTACCGCTCGTGGTGGCCCAGGCGGCGTCGGCGGGCGCCGACGGCATCGACGCGCTCGCCGGGATCCCGGGTTCGCTCGGCGGCGTGCTGCGCATGAACGCCGGGACCGATCGCGAGATCGGCGAGTTCGTGCGCGAGGTCCGCGTGCAGCGCCCGGAGCGGCCGGCGCCCTAGGCCGTCACGCCGCAATACTTCTACCGCCGCACGACGCTCGCACGCGACGCGGTCGTCTCGCGCGTCGTGCTCGGCTTCGCGTACGCCGACCCCGCCGCCGTCCGCGCGAAGACGCAGGAGCGGCTCGTGCGCCGCAAATCGACGCAGCCGCTGCAGTATCCGAGCGCGGGGTCGTGTTTTCGCAATCCGCCGGGCGACCGCGCGGGGCGCCTGATCGAGGCCGCGGGCGCGAAGGGCTGGCGTGAGGGCGGCGCCGAGGTCTCGGAACTGCACGCGAACTTCGTCGTCAATCGCGACGGCGCCACCGCGGCCGACGTCGCGAGTCTCCTCGCTCGGGTGCGCCGCACGGTCGCCGAGCGCACGGGCGTCGAGCTCGAACTCGAAGTGCATTTCGTCGGAGAGTTCGTATGAGTCGCGGCCGGATCGCCGTCGTCATGGGCGGCCCGAGCACGGAGCGCGAGGTCTCGATCGCGAGCGGCCAGGGCGTCGCGCGCGCGCTCGAGCGGCTCGGCTACGATGCGCAGTCGCTCGACTTCGATCCGGCCTTCATCGACGCGATGCGCGAACTCGCGCCCGACGCCGTCTTCAACGCGCTGCACGGCCCGGGCGGCGAAGACGGCGTCCTGCAAGGGATCCTCGAGTGGCTGCGCATCCCGTACACCGGCAGCGACCTGCGCGCGTGCGCGATCGCGATGGACAAGCACACGACGAAGAAGCTCGTCTCGGCCGAGGGCCTCCCCACGCCCGCGTGGGACACGTTCGATTTCGACGGCGGCACGCTGCCGCTGCTGCCGGGCTCGCTGAACCTACCGCTCGTCGTGAAGCCGCGCGACGAAGGCTCGAGTACGGGCGTCTCGTTCGTGCGGACGCACGAGGAATGGTCGCGCGCGATGCTCTCGATCTCCGAGCGGCGCTCGACGATCCTCGCCGAGGAGTACGTCGCCGGCCGCGAGTTCTCGTGCGGCGTGCTCTTCGACGCCGCGCTGCCCGTCATCGAGATCGTCCCGCAGGGCCGCGAGTTCTACGACTACGACGCGAAGTATTCGCCCGGCGGCAGCCGCCACGAAGTGCCGGCGCGGATCGATCCCGATCTCGCGCATCGCCTGCAGACGCTCGCCGTCTCGACGCACCGGCTGATCGGCCTGCGCGATTATTCGCGCACCGATTTCATCGTGAGCGAAGCGGGCCGCCCGTACATCCTCGAGATCAACGCGCTCCCGGGCTTCACGCCGACGAGCCTCTTCCCGGAGGAGTGCGCGGCCGCGGGCATCGGCTACGACGCGGTCGTCGAGCGCCTGGTCCACGCCGCGCTCGATCGCGGCCGCCTGCTCGTCGGCTGACGCGCGATGCGCGATTGGAGCACCGTCCCCTTATCCGCCCTGGTGGGTCGAACGCGCGGCCGAGAGCCGCAATCGGGGCGCTCGATGCGTGTTACGTGACGACGAGATATTCGGACGCGGCCGGAGGAGTCGTCCCCGGCTCCGCTTTCCATGCGCCCGATGCCGCCTTGGCGCTGGAGCGTGCCGATCGGACGGTTCGTTATGTCGAAAGCTTCCTGCCGCACGTCTAGCGCGCGCGGCGCGTTCGTCGTACCGTCATCGTCATGATCGGCTACGCATACGTCACGCTTCTCACGTTATTGACCGTGCTCTCGGTTCGCACGCTCGTCGTGCTCGGTCCGGCCGCGCCGTGGACCTCGCTCGGATGGGCGCTCACGATCGCCTACGACGGTGCGGCGAGCTATGAGATCGCTGCGAAGTCGCATCTTCCGATGCACGTGCCGTACTGGTTTCTCGGCGCGCTCGTCGTCGCGTTCGTCGTCGCCGGCATCCGCGACGAACCGCAAGCCGATCCGTGGTGGTGGCCGCGCGCGATCGGACTTACTCGAGCGCAAAGGCGCGCGCTACGATGAAGCTTCTGATTTGAATAACGGATAAAACGATTCTCGAGATCGTTCAGTCATCGTTAGGAATGACGGTAACGCTACACGTGGAGCCGTCGTAAGCGCTGCCCTAGTTCGATCCAATACGCCTTCCCGCGTTTGTATTGCGGATGATAGCTCATTAGGAACGCCGTTCCCCCGATCATCACCGGCTTTCCCTCGCAAAGCGAGGCTTCGGCGATTTGCGACCATGCCTTCGCATATGCCGGTTTCGTCGAGTAGAAGACAACGAAGTGAGGCCGACGATCATGGAGCCGCTGCCGAATGATCTCTATGCGTTGTTCTCTGTTCCGATTACGAGGAACATCGCTTTGCGCATGCGGCGCAGCAAATGCCGAGAGTTCCAGCAGTGCCGTTTCATCGTGTACGCGGCCGAGACGCTTACGCTGATAATCTAATGTGGCAGCTCGCGACGGATCGAGCCCCTTGAAAGCGAGTAAGAGCCAGATCAACTTCGCCCACGTCGACTGCGTAGCCGACGCGTCACTGAACCAGTCGAGCGGATGCGATTCGTGGTGCGCGACTATATCGAGGAGTTCGCCGCGACCGAGCTGTGCCCAACGAGCGAAATTGCTTTCGCCTTCCTCTCCGCCGGGTTCCATGCCGACGAACCAATACGGTGCGTTCCAGTTGCCGTAACCAAACCAGCCGTTCGCAAGGGCGTCCGCATCATACATCGTCGTCATGCGTCTCCGTTCGAAAACTCGTCCCCAAATCCGCGTTGATTTATGTGTTCAGCTTGCAGCATCGCAAAATAAGCACCGCGAAATGAGTGAGCCGAAGGGAGATGTTCGCCGATCTCTATCCCCGAGCCCACGAACACTAGCTCGGAACGCATCACGGCGATTGGTCCCGATCGAGTCGGCCGGAGCTTCGGTCATCGTCAGGCTCCATTGCGGAGATAAGTCAGCAGTCCGTGTACGTGAGCAGATACTTAATGAGTCGATTACGTCCACCGGGATCGGCGGCCGTAGGAGCGACCGCTTCGGGCGTTACGTCGATAACAATGCAGTCATCCGATAATGGACGACGATCAAAGTTCACTCGTCCGATATTCCGCAATCGCGATCCCACATGACCTGTACACGACAATAGTCGAGCACCGCCGCCCGAACGACGTCCTGAGATGATGGCGACGTCGCGGCTGGCGTCGCGAACGTGCCGCCTCGCGCTATTCCTCGGGTTTCATCGCCAGCCCGGCGATTACGGCTGCCGCATTTGCGGAGCTGTTCGTTCTAGCCGCCGACGCGATTCGGTCGGAGAGGAAACACGCTTCGTTCGCACCCGACGCAAGTACGTCGCGGAACGCTCCGTTACGGGAGATCGCAAAAAGTAGCAGGCGCATGAGCAAGATAGGCATCGAAGCCGCGATCGCTTTCTTTCGCGGATACAACTTCGCTTCGAGTCCCTCGACGGTTTCGAAACCGTCTTTGAGTCCGCGGGCGACGATGCCCGCCTCAACCCACGTCGCCGCGCCTCCGTGCCGTTTCGCGCGCGCCGCGATGCTCTCGAGGGCGATAGAGAGCGGTGCGTGACATCGCAACCGAAGGCGCATATCCGGTTCGTAAGCAGATGGAATTCCTGCCTCGTTGAAGAGGTTCACCCAGCGCCGGTTGCCGTGTAGCGTCCTCGCGCCGCGAACCACCCCGAGCTTGAGCCTGCTGGCTTCGTCGAGGAGCGCCGTGATGAACGGCATGCCGAGACTGCAGCGTTCGAAACCGATTTGGTTCGCAAGTCCACCGGATCGAACGTTACGAACGTTCAATGCACCGCTCGTGCCCTACTCCGCTTCAACGCCGTGACGAGCGCGTCGATCCGATGAGCCGGGACCGTCACGACGACGAGGTCATACGGTATCTGCTCGTCCAGCGTATCGGCAATTGTGACCGAGACGCGATCGCTACCGTCGAGAACGACGCATCCGTCGCTTCGAAGTTTTTGCAGGCGCTTCGAGTTCGGGCGGGCGATCGCGGTGACATCGTGACCGGCCGTTGCTAACTTGTATGCGAACGCGCTGCCGACTTGCCCCGTGCCGACGATCGCGATCGATAATCGATTATCCGCCATAGAGCCGCCTCCAGCGAATACATAGTCGTGCGATACGCTCGTCAACGCGAGCGGTAATGATATCGAGCCCCAAGACCGGTAAGGGAAGCGGTAGAACTTCAAGCGGTATCTCGAAGCGTGCGTGATTGATGGCGGTCTGTAGCGCGCCACGCGGCGTTGGCGGTCGATACTGCCGTCAGCGTGGTCGAGTTCCTTCGCAACGCACGCGAAATGCGTAACGGCCCTTCGATGTAATACGCAACATCGCGTCCGGTGACAGCTTTAAGACGAGCCTTTCAGCCGGGTCAAGATGGAGAGGCAAGATGTTCTTACGGAGGGTCTGCTTGCAATCGGTGACGCCCGGCGACTGGTTCTTCTATTGACCAGCGGCCGTCCTCATCGACCTCGGCCCTTCGAAACCGAACGATCAGCCGTTCTTTCTCGCGATCGCGTCGCCGAGTTCGGCCTTCGTCATCGACGACGTACCGGGTACGCCGGCTCTCTTCGCGCGCTCGACGAGCTCGTCTTTCGTGTGACCTTCGACGTCTACGCCGCCGTGCGTCTCGCCCTTGCCCGCGAGCTTTTCGTCCGTCGAACCCTTACTGCGCGAATCCGAAGGGCCGCTCTCGTCTTTGGCTTCCCAGTGATCGCCGACTTTTTCGAACTCGTGCTTGACGGCGCCCCAGGCGACGCGGTGCGCCGCGGCCTCATCGCCGCCGTAGGTCTTCTCGGCGCTCGCGAGCGTCTCGGCGTACGTATCCTGCGCCTTCTTCGGCGACCGTTTCAACGTCGATGGGATCTCGGCGTCCGAACGCTCTTCTGGCATGTCACTGCTCCTTCTCCGCAGGCACCGGGAGGGCGTCGGAGCCGCTCCGCGCGTCGCGCTCGCCGTAGTTTTTACGATGCGAGCGATTCGCGCCCGTTCGCATCGGCCGGCCGCGTCACAACGAGTCCTTTCCCGGCGCCGCCGAGCCGAATCGGCGCCTGCATGGTTCTGCCGCGCCCCCTGCGAACGGCCGGACGATGAACGGGGCTGGGAACGTGGTCGATCGCGGTCTCGAAGACGTCGTCGTCGGGACGACGGCGATCACGAGCGTCGACGGCGCGACGGGCCGCCTCGCGTACCGCGGCTACGGCATCGACGAGCTCGCGCGGAGCGCGACCTTCGAAGAGGTCTGCTCCATCCTGCTGTTCGGCCGGCTGCCGAGCGCGGCGCAGCTCGGCGATATCAGCGTCCGCCTCGCGGCGAACCGCACGCTGCCCGAGGCGCTGCTCGGGATGATGGCGTCGCTGCCCCGCGACGCGTGGCCGATGGACGTGCTGCGCACGACGATCTCCGGGCTCGCGGCGTTCTCGCCGCACGCGCCGGGCGGGACGCACGTCTCGAATCCGCGCTCCGCGCTCGGCCTCATCGCGAAGGCGCCGACGATCGTCGCCGCGTGGGATCGCATCCGGCGCGGCCTGCAGCCGCTCGCGCCGCTCCCGAATCTCTCGACGGCGGCGAACTTCCTCTACATGCGTACCGGCCGCGCGCCGAGCCCCGAACACGAGCGCGCGCTCGATACGTACCTCGTGGTGATGGCCGACCACTCGTTCAGCGCGTCGGCGTTCGCCGCACGCGTCGCCGCCTCGGCGCGCGCCGACATCTACGGCGCCGTAACGGCCGCGCTCGCGACGCTCCGTGCCGACGTGCACGGCGGCGTGCCGGGCGCGGTCATGGCGGCGCTGCTCGAGATCGGGACGCCGGATCGGGCGGAGGCGTACGTGCGCGGCGCGCTCGAACGCGGCGAACGGATCGCGGGGATGGGGCACCGCATCTATCGGGTGCGCGACCCGCGGGCGGCGCACATCGAACGCACGGCTCGCGAGCTCTCCGAACTCGGCCGGCCGTCGACGTACGCGCCGGCCCGCGCGCTCGAGAACGCCGCGCTCGCCGGGCTCGAAGCCGAGAAGCCGGAGCGCGCGCTCGCGGCCAACGCCGATTTCTACGCGGCACCCGCGCTCGGCGCGCTCGGGCTGCCGGCCGACGAGTTCGCCTGCATCTTCGCGTGCGCGCGCATGGCGGGCTGGACGGCGCACGTCCTCGAACAGCTCGCCGACAACCGGCTCATCCGGCCGCGCGCGACGTACGTCGGGCCGCCCGACCGGCCGTGGGTCCCCGTTCACGAACGCGGCCGCGACGGAATTCGCAGGTACGAGTTAACGCTGATGACGACCCAGGACCGGCGCGCGACGATCTCGCGTCACACGAACGAGACGCAGATCGAACTCGCGCTCGATCTCGACGGCGGCCCGATCGAGATCGATACGGACGTGAAGTTTTTCGACCACATGCTCGATGCGTTCGCGAAGCACTCGTCGAGCGGGCTGACGTTGCGCGCGCGCGGCGACGGCATGGATAACCATCACCTCGTCGAGGACGTCGCGATCGCGCTCGGCCGCGCGATCTACGAGGCGCTCGGCGAGAAGCGCGGGATCGCGCGCTTCGGCTCGATCTCCGTCCCGCTCGACGACGCGCTCGTCCACGCGAGCGTCGATCTCTCGGGCCGCGCGTGGTCGAATTATCGGGTCCGCTTCGCGGCGGAAGATCTCGGCGATCTCAAGACGGAGATGGTGCCGCACTTCTTCCACAGCCTCGCCGATAACGGGCGCTTCAACGTGCACCTCATCCAGATGGCGGGCGAGAATTCGCACCATCTCTGCGAGGCCTCGTTCAAAGCGTTCGCGCGCGCGTTCGCGCAGGCGAAGCTGCGCGTCGGCGACCTCTCCGTCCCCTCGACGAAAGGTCTGCTCGCATAACGATGACGGACGGCGGCGGAGAGACGAGGGAGCGTTCGTACGTGCTCGCGGACGACGGCGGGCGCGTCGTCGCGCGCCTGCCCTATCGCGATGCGACGATCGGTGCGGACGCGGTCGACGTGCAGCGGCTGCTCGGCGATGCGAAGCTGACCACCTACGATCCGAGTTATTCGAGCACGGCGAGCTGCCGCTCCGCGATCACCTACGTCGACGGCGATGCGGGCGTGCTGCTCTACCGCGGCTACGCGATCGACGAGCTCGTCGAACGCAGCTCCTACGTCGAGACGGCGTTCCTCTTGCTGTACGGCGAATTGCCGACGGCGGCCGAGTTCGACGAGTTCTCGCAGACGCTCACCTCGCACACGATGCTGCACGAGCAGATCCTCTCGTTCTACAGCGGCTTCCGGCGCGACGCGCACCCGATGGCGATCATGCTCGGGGTCGTCGGCGCGCTCTCGGCGTTCTATCCCGATTCGATCGACGTCTTCGATCCGCAGCAGCGACAGATCTCGATCATGCGGCTGCTCGCGAAGCTGCCGACGATCGCCGCGGCCGCGCACAAGTACTCCGTCGGGCAGCCGTTCGTCTATCCGCAGAACCGGCTCGGCTTCTGCTCGAACTTCCTCAACATGATGTTCTCGGTGCCGGCCGAGCCGTACGCGATCTCGCCCGTTCACGCGCGGGCGATGAACGCGCTCATGATCGTCCAGGCCGATCACGAGCAGAACGCCTCGACGTCGACGGTGCGCACCGTCGGGTCGAGCCGCGCGAATCCGTTCGCGTGCTGCGCCGCGGGGATCTCGTCGCTCTGGGGCTCGCTGCACGGCGGGGCGAACGAGGCGGCGCTGACGATGCTGCTCGAGATCGGCACGACGAAGAATCTCGCGGCGGCCGTCGCTCGCGCCAAGGATCGCAGCGATCCGTTCCGCCTGATGGGCTTCGGGCACCGGGTCTACAAGAGCTACGATCCGCGCGCGAAGGTGCTGCGGCGCATCTACGAAGAGCTGCTCGCGGAGAACGGGCTCGCGAACGATCCCGTCTTCGAACTCGCGAAAGAACTCGAGACGGTCGCGATGGGCGACGAGTATTTCGTGTCGCGCAAGCTCTATCCCAACGTCGATTTCTACTCGGGACTGATCATGCGCGCGCTCGGCATCCCGATCAACATGTTCACGGCGATCTTCGCGCTCGCGCGCACCGCCGGCTGGCTCGCGCATTGGAAAGAGATGATCGAGGATCCCGAGCAGCGGATCACGCGCCCGCGTCAGCTCTACGTCGGCCCGCGCGAACGGCCGTACCGTCCGCTCCCCGAGCGCGCGGAGTCGGGCGCCGCGCCGATCCTCTCGAGCGTGCCGCCGATGCCGGGCGAACGCGCGCTCTTCGCCGGATGATCGCGGTCGTCGATTACGGCGGCGGGAACCTCGGGTCGCTCGTCTCCGCGCTCGAGCGGCACGGCGCCGACTTCATCGTAACGTCCGAGCCGGAGGCGGTCGCCGCCGCGGACGCGGCGATCCTGCCCGGCGACGGCGCGTTCGGCGCGACGATGGGGGCGCTGCGCGAACGCGGCCTCGATCGCGCGCTGACGGCGCTGATCGGATTCGGGCGGCCGTTCCTCGGGATCTGCGTCGGCATGCAAGTGCTCTACGAACGCAGCGACGAGTACGGCGATCACGCGGGCCTCGGCGTCCTCCCCGGGACGATCTCGCGTTTCGCGCGCGCGCCCCGCGTCCCGCACATGGGCTGGAACGCGCTCGAGATCGTCGCGCCGCATCCGTTCGTGCGCGGGATCGACGACGGCGCCTACGCCTACTTCCTGCACAGCTATCGCGCCGAGGTCGACGCGCATACGCTCGCGGCCGCGGAGCACGGCGAACGCTTCGCCGCGATCGTCGCTCGCGGGAACGTGATGGCGACGCAGTTCCATCCGGAGAAGAGCCAGCATACGGGCGCGCTGCTGCTCGCGAACTTCCTCACGATCGCCGCATGACGATCGTCCCCGCGATCGATCTGCGCGCGGGCCGCTGCGTGCGGCTGCTGTACGGCGATCCCGAGCGGGAGACGCGCTACGACGGCGACCCCGTCGAACGGGCGCTGAGCTTCGCCGCGGCCGGCGCCCGGCGGCTGCACGTCGTCGACCTCGACGGCGCCTTCGGGACGGGCGCGAATTCGGCGGCCCTCGCGGCGATCTGCGCCGCGGTCGACGTTCCGGTGCAGACGGGCGGCGGGATCCGCAGCGTCGCGGACGCCCGGGCTCGCTTCGCGGCCGGGGCCGCGCAGATCGTTCTCGGCACCCTGCTCGTCGAGGATC
>CAZZZK010000028.1:0-15568 GCA_964658555.1 Vulcanimicrobiota bacterium
AGTGGCGGGTTCCGTCGGGTTCGATGGAAGTGATCGGGACGGCGGCCGTCGACGCGAACCGGTTCGAGCATCACGAACGAGAACGGATCGCCGCGCGTATTGCGATCCGACGAGACGGCACCCGTCAGATGGAAGTGCAGTTCCGTGCCGGCCGGGAGCGCCGCGCCGGGCTCGTCGGAACGAGCGGGCGCGGCGGCGAGCCCGAGGGCGAGCGAAACGGTCAGGCCGAGAGCGAGCCCGGCGAATGTGCGGCGCATCGTTCGTATGTTCGGTACGAACGGTGCGCGAGTTCACACGACCGCGATCCGGCGCGCGCCGTGCGGATCAGCGCCAGCCGTAGGCGTCCGGGCGCCGGACCGGGCCCGGCCCGTAGCGCGCGTGCCAGTAGGGCCGGCGGTACGGTCCGTAGACCGGGCGACCGTAGTACGGATGCCGGTAGTACGGGTGCGGACCGTAGTAGCCGGGCGGGAGGAAGCCGGGCGCGGGCGGTCCGTAGCCGAGATAGTATCCGCCGACGTAGCCGGGCGCCGTGCCGTAGACGAATCCGACGCGCGTCCACGCGCCGCCGGTGTAGGCGTAGCGGCCGTAACGATGCGGACCGCCGATACCGACCGCGACGCCCACGATGACGCCCGCCTGCGCCGCCTGCGGCGCGCTCGAGAGCGGCCCGCGCGCGGGAGCGCCGGCATGCGACGCACCGGAGAAGGCGACGGCCGCCGCAGCCGAGCCCGCGAAGAGCGCTGCGGCGAAGAAGCGAGGGAGATGCTGCAACGGTTTCATGCGCTCAGTATCGCGCTCGGCCGTGCGGCGCGCGAGAAACGAACGATTAGAGTACGCTCGGAGACGCCCAGAAAGCGGGCGATCAGCGCGGCTTCCTGCGCGGGGCCGGCTTGCGGCTGCCGTGCTTGCGATAGACGGCCTGCGCCTCGGTGCGGCTCTCGGGGCGCCGCCGAATCGCGTAGATGCGCTCGCGTGCCGCGCGCACGGCCGCGGCGGCATCCACGACCGGGAGCGGGTAGTCGATGCCGATCCGAAAGCCGGCTTCCGCCGCGAGCAGCGGCGGCATCAGATGCGGTTCGGGGAGGTTGGCGTCCGGAACGCGCGCGAGTTCGGGGACGTAGCGGCGGATGAAGACGCCGCCCGGATCGTTGTCGCGCACCTGCTTCGCGGGCGAATAGATGCGGATCGTGTTGATGCCGGTGACGCCGCTCTGCATCTGCACCTGCGGCCAGTGGATGCCGGGCTCGAAATCGAGGAATTGCGACGCGAGATAGAGCCCCGTCGGCCGCCAGTGCAGCCAGAGATGGTACGACGCGAACGAGACGAGCATCGCGCGCATCCGAAAGTTGATCCAGCCTCCGGCGTGCAGCGCGCGCATGCACGCGTCGATCATCGGATAGCCCGTGCGCCCGGCCCGCCACGCGGCGAAGAGCGTTTCGTCGAAGTCGTTCTCGCGCAGGCCGTCGTACGCGCGCGCCTGATTCACGAACTCGAGCGTCGGCTGATCTTCGAGTTTCTGCGTGAAGTGATCGTGCCAGTGGAGGCGGCCGCGGAACGACGCGAGCGAGCCGCTCCAGCGCGCGTCGACGGGCTCGCCCGCCTCGCGCGCGGCGCGCACGTCGGCCTCTCGCGCGCGAGCGGCTTGGTAGACCGTCCGCATCGAGACGGCACCGTACGCGATGTACGGCGAGAGCCGCGAGCAGCCGTCCCAGCCCGCGACCGGGCTCGACATGTCGCTGCGATAGTTCACGCCGCGCGCGGCGAGGAACGAGGCGAGCTCGGCGCGCGCGCGCGACGCGCCGCCCGGCTTCGCCTCGGGCTTGCGGGCGTCGCCGAACCCGAGGTCGCGCGGCGATCGGCGCCCTTCGTGCGGGATCTCGACGCCCGTCGCGCGCGCGGGTGCCGGGACGAGCGGCTCGCCCATGCGGCGATCCCACGCCTTGGCCCACCCGTCGCGCGAACGGAGCGGCCGGAAGACGCCGAACTGCGGGATCTCGTGCCACGCCACGCCGTTCGCCCGGCACCACGCCGCGACGCGCCGGTCGCGCGCGAAACTCACCGCGCCGCCCGTCTCCTCGTGCGAGTAGAGCGCGTCGAAGCGCGTCTCGGCCGCGAGCGCGTCCAAGACGTCGGGCATCGGTCCGTAGCGATACGTCAGCCGGACGCCGCAGCCGGCGAGATCGCGTTCGAGCTCGGCGAGACATTCGTCGACGAAGCGGTAGTGCGACGCGTCGGATTCGGGCTGCGCGACGAGCTCGGGTTCGTAGACGTAGAGCGCGACGACGGGCCCGCGCCGTGCGGCCTCGACGAGCGGCCGGTGATCGTCCGTCCGCAGATCGCGCTTGAACCAGACGACGCTCGCCACCCGGATTCAGACGCCGCGAAGCCGAGCGTCAGCTCGCGGCCGGCTCCTCGTACCGGCGAGCGAGCGCGGGCGCCTCGCTCGCGCCGATCGGCGGCGAGAAGAAGTACCCCTGTCCCATCGTGCAGCCGAGTGCGATGAGGCGATGCAGCTGCGCCTGCGTTTCGATCCCTTCGACGACGATCGACAGATCGAGAACGCGCGAGAGGGTGACGAGCATCTGCACGATCGGCTCGCTCGCGATGCCGTCGGCGCCGGGACCGGCGCTGATGAACGAGCGGTCGACCTTGATGCCGTCGATCGGTAGGTGCTGCAGATACTGCAGCGACGAATAGCCGGTGCCGAAATCGTCGATGCAGACGCGGCTGCCGATCCGCCGCAGCGCTTCGAGCGTCTGCGCGGCGCGTTCGACGTCGTCGAGCAGCACGCTCTCCGTGATCTCGAGATAGACGCGGTCGGCCGGGACGTTCGTCTCGGCGAGCGCGCGGCGCAGATCCGGGACGATCGAGCCGCTGAGGATCTGTTGCGCGGCGACGTTGACGTTCATCTTCCACGCCCCGGCTTCGGGGACGTCGGCGCGCCAGCGCGCGAGCTGCTCGCAGGCGGTCAGCAGCACGAAGCGTCCGAGCGCTTCGATCGAGCCCGACTCTTCGGCGATCGGCACGAACTCGCTCGGCCCGATGACGCCGAAGGCCGGGTGCGTCCAGCGCGCGAGCGCCTCGTACCCGAGCAACCGCATGTTGCGCAGATCGAAGATCGGCTGGTAGACGACCGAGAGCGATTCGGCTTCGAGCGCTTCGCGCAGATCGGTCGTGAGCTGCATCCGGCGCCGAACGCGTTCGTGCATCGATGCATCGAAGACGACGTATTGGCCGCCGCCGAGACTCTTCGCATGATACATCGCGGTATCCGCATCGCGCAGGATCTCTTCGGGATGGACGAGCTCCCGTTGCGGAACGATGATGCCGATGCTCGCGCGGACCGCGAGCGTGTGCTCGGCGAACGACATCGGCTCGCGCAGCGCCGCGACGATGCGCGACGCGATGCGAACGCTGTCGTCGGCATCGCTCTCGGGCAGGAGGATCGCGAACTCGTCGCCCCCCATGCGGCAGATGACGTCGTCGTGCCGCATCGTCGCGCGCAAACGACGCGCGGTCTCGACGAGCAGTGCGTCGCCCGCATGATGGCCGACGCTATCGTTGACGAGCTTGAAGCCGTCGAGGTCGAGGTAGAGCAGCGCGAAGCCGTTCTTGCCCGCCGCTCGCGGGGATGCCGTCACCTCGGCGAGTGCCGCGGCGAAGGCGGCGCGATTGGGCAAGCCCGTGAGCGCGTCGTGCGTCGCATCGTAAACCAGGCGGTTCGAGAGCGCCTTGCTCTCGCTGATATCGCGGAACGTGCCGACGACGTACCTGCGCCCCTCGATCCCGCCCGTCATGCCGCGCAGTTCGACTTCCGCCCAGCTCGAGCTGCCGTCGATACGATTGTAGCGGCGCTCGAAGGGCTCGATCTGCGTGCCGGCGAGCGCCTTCGCGAAGAGGTGGCGATCGGTGTCGACGATCTCGTCGAAATCCGAGACGAGGGTCTCGAGCGCGGGATTGGTCTCGGCGGTGTCGAGCGCTTCGTCGAGGATGAGGATGCCGACCGGTACCTGCTCGAACGTCGCGCGGAATTTCTCTTCGGCGGTGACGAGTTCTCGTTGCACGGCGCCGATCGCGCGTTCGCGCGCCTGTTCGGCACCGCGGCGTTCGAGCTCGCGCGTGATCGCGAGGGCGCGCTGAAACCACGCGACGATCGCGAAGCTCACGAGGGTCACGAGCGCCGCGAGAACGACCGTGAGCGCGATGCTCGTGCGATAACCCTCGATGTGTCGCAGCGTCAGCATCTCGAAGTGTTCCGCGATCTTGCGCCGCACGTCCTCATGCCGGGCGACGACGTCGCGCCCGACCGCAAGCTGGGCCGAGGTCGGGGTGAGCCCGTCGCGAGCGAGCGTGCGTCGGACGTAATCGCTAAATGCGAGCGAGCGCACGTCGAGCGCCGTGACGTCCGCTTGCAGATCTTGCAGAGCCGCGTCGCTCGCGATGGAGAGTTGCATGTCGAGGTAGCCCAGGCGCTCGGAATCGACGGCCTCGGTCGCGACGCGCGTGGCTCGGATGCGATCGTCGAGCTGGATGTTGGCCGCCGTCGCGTTGCGGGCGATCTCGACGAGCTGTGCGTAGCGCTCGCCGCTGCGTTGGTACTCGATCGCGAATGCGTCTCCGCTATCGTCGGTCGCAACGTCGTTATCGAAGCTGATCTTCGTTCGCTGCGACGTCGAAGCGATCAGGGTCAGGAAGCTATCGATCCACTCGGTGAGCCGCGCTTCGTGCGACGACCGTCCCCGTTCCACGGCGGGCCAATCCGTAACGATGTCGCGCAGGGCGTCGCCGTTCGCGAGCGCGGGCGGGAGCCCGTCGTCGTACCGTTCGAGGGAAGCGAGCGCGGCATCCACGGCCGCCGCGGCGCGAGGGTCGACCGTCGAGCCGGTCGTCGCCGTACGATAGCGATCGGCGGCTTCGATGACGGATTCGATGCGCCGGATGATCTCGATCCCCGAGCGTTCGCTCGTCGCGGTCCTGATCGCTTCGAGATCGCTTTCGATGTGGAACGACGCGCTCACGAACGTCGGCACCAAGAGCGCAGCCCACGCGATCCACAGTCCGGCGCGGCTCAATCCGGCGATTCTCGGCCGCTTCACGATCGCCACGTCAGCGCGAAAATTCCATGGTCACTCGAACTATCGGCTCGGCGTGGGTCAACGGACGGTATAGCGACGCGCATCGACCGGATCGTAACGACGGTCACACGTCGTACGAGCGAGGGATCGATTGCGACGACGTAGGAAAACGTATTCCGGGCTGCCGAAGAAATCTTCCGTACGCGCCGCCGCTCGAGGGAGCGCAATTACTTCTCGTCCCTCTCCGCACGAAACTGGAGATCGTTCATGATTTTTTCCGCACGTCGAACTCGGCGTTGCCTCACGGTCGCAGGGTCGCTTGCCGTCGCTCTCGGGCTCGTCGTCTCACAGACGCAGCGCAGTCCGGCGGCATCGTGGAGCCTCGCCTCGGCCTCCGCACCGTACAAGGGCATGACGATCAACGTCGTCGTTCTCGACCGTCCGAGTTACGTCGCCGAAAAACAGATCGTCCCGCAGTTCGAAAAAGAGACCGGGATCAACGTCAATATCACGACGTATCCCTACGAGAGCACGCTCAAGGCCGAGACCTTGAATTTCGTCTCCAACAGCAATCAGTACGACGGAATTTTGAGCGACGTCATTTGGGTCGGGACGTTCGCGAACTCGAATTGGGTCACGCCGCTGAGCACGTTCCAACAGAACCCGAAGCTCGCCGACCCCGCGCTCGACATGAACGATTTCTTCCCGGTCTGGCTCGATGCGTTCAAATGGAAGGGCACGCAATACGGTTTGCCGTTCGATTCGTACGCGGGCTTACTGTATTACAACAAATGCATGTTCCGAAAGGCGGGCCTCATGAAGCCGCCCGCGACGTGGGACGAGTTCCGCAGCAAATATGCCGCCAAGCTCACCGACGCCTCGCACGGCCAGTATGCCTACGCGCTGCAGTCGTTGCGCGGCGAGACGCAAACGGCGGATTCGTTTAGTCGATTCCTCTGGGATTTCGGCGGCAGTTGGTACGATCCGAAAACGTTTCAGCCGCAGCTGACGTCGTCGGGCGCCGAAAAGGGCATGGAGTTCCGTCAATCGATTCTGAAATACATGCCCCCCGGGATCGTGAGCGACGATCACGCGCAGGTCGTGCAGCTCATGGCCCAGGGCAAGGTCGCGATGGTCACGGAATGGTCGTCGTTCTACACGACGCTCGACGATCCGAAGACCTCGAAGATCCGTTCGTGCCTCGCGGTCGCGAACGAGCCGGCCGGTCCCGCCGCGGCGGATCCCGCCTTCGGCGGCTTCGCGTACATGGTGAGTTCGCAGTCCCCGAAAAATAAACAAGAGGCGACCTACCTCTTCGTTCAGTGGCTGACCTCGAAGGCGATCGCGCCGCAGCTGATCGACAAGGGAGCCGTCGTCGCTCGTCGCGGTTCGGATACCGATCCGGTGATGATGAAGAAGTATCCCTATCTCAAGCCGATGGTCGCGGAATGGGCGCACTCCAATTACGATTGGCGCCCCCGGATCCCGCAGTATCCGCAGATGTCCGAAGTCGTCGCAAACTACGGCTCGCAGATCGAACAGGGCACGCTCGGCGTGAAGCCCGGTCTCGATAAGATCAATTCGGAGATCCACGGCATCTTACAAACCGGCGGTTACCTCAAGTAGGTTCGGTCCGCCCCGCGAGCCGCCGGCCGCTGCCGAGCGGCTCGCCCTTTTTTCTTTCGAACTCGATTAACGCGGAGACATTGCGTGGCCTCGATCGTCCGCCCGACTGTTTCATCGCGCCGAGAACGGCAACGATCGCTCGTTCCCTGGCTCTTTCTCGCACCGGGTCTGATCGGACTGCTCGCGGTCGGGATCTATCCCGTCGCATACGCGGTATGGGCGTCGCTCCATCACGTCGATCTGACGGAGCTCGGCAGCGGCACGCCGTTCTCCGGCGTGCAAAATTACGTCTCGGCGTTCAGCAGTAGTCTCTTCACGGGCGCGGTCGTACGATCGCTGCTCTTTCTCGCGATCTCGCTGCCCGTCGAACTTGCGCTCGGGCTCGCGATCGCGCTCTACCTTCACGGGACGGCGCTCCCGCGCGTGCGCGGTATCGTGCGGGTCGTGCTCGTCATCCCGATGGCGATGACGCCGGTCGTCGTCGGCCTCATCGGCGATCTCTTCCTCAACAATCAGTTCGGCCTCGTCAACTATCTGCTCGGGCTCGTTCGCGTCTCGCCGGTCGATTGGCTCGGCAATTCGGCCAACGCGTTCGTCGCGATCCTGTTGCTCCAGATCTGGCAGTGGACGCCCTTCGTCACGCTGATCCTCGTCGCGAGTCTTTCGACCGTGCCGGGCGATATCGAAGAGGCGGTGCGGCTCGAGAGCGATAGTTGGTGGGTGCGGCTGCGATACATCCAATTACCGTACCTTTGGCCCGGGATCACCGCCGCGCTCATCTTCCAAACGGCGTACATCGTGAAACTCTTCGATATGGTCTACACGCTCACGGGCGGCGGCCCCGGCGTCTCGACCGAACTCGTGAGCCTCTACGTCGAACGCAACGCGTTTCGCGCGTTCGACGTCGGGTCGGCGGCGGCGCAATCGGTGATCCTGCTCGTCATCACGATCGTGCTCTCGCAGCTCTACATCAAAGCGTTCTATCGGGAGGTCGATGCGTGAACGCGCGTGTTGCCGTCGACCGGCTCGTCGTGCTCGGCGTCGGGATCTTCCTCATCGCCGCGGCGCTGTTTCCGATCTACTGGATGATCGCGAGCTCGCTCAAATCCGACAATCAGATTTTCGCGGTACCGCCCGTGTGGCTCTTCCAACCGACGTTCGAGCACTATCGACACGTGCTCTCCGACCTCGGCATGGCATCGGCGCTCGTGCACTCGCTCATCGTCGGCGTCTCGACGACGCTCCTCGCGATCGTGCTCGGCGTGCCCGCGGGCTACGCGATCGCGCGCTTTCGGTTTCGCTTTCGCCGCGACGTGTGGTTCTGGTTCATCAGCAACTACATGATGATCCCGGTCATCCTCGTCATCCCGTACTTCCTGATCGCGCGGACGCTGCATCTGATCAACTCGCCGCTGATGCTGATCCTCGCGTATCAGACCTTCGCCGTTCCGCTCGTCGTCTGGCTGACGGCCGATCAGTTCGCGTCGATCCCGAAGGACATCGATGAGGCCGCGATGCTCGACGGCGCGAGCCCGTTCCTGATCTTCGCACGGATCGCCGTCCCGCTCGCCGTCCCTGGGATCGCCGTCGCCGGGATCCTGTCGTTGATCTTCTCGTGGAACGAGTTGCTCTTCGCGATGATCCTGACCCCGAGCGATACGACGCGCACGGCTCCCGTCACCGCGCTCTCGTTTCTCGGCGGATATTCGATCCCGTGGGGCGACCTGATGGCGGCCGGTACGCTGATCGTCCTCCCCGTCATCGTGTTCGCGGTACTCGTTTCGCGCTATCTCGTTCGCGGCCTGACGCTCGGTGCCGTCAAATGACGGCGCACGTCGCGAGCCGGTAAGAAATCGGTCGGCCCGACCGTTGTTCCGTATGCCGGTTGGGTACGACGGATGGAAGCGGCGAGGCGGCGTGCTTCGTGCCGACACACGCTCGATGAGGAGATCGGCTTGCGCATCGCATCGATCGTACGACGATGACGGCGCCGGCGGCGGCGGTCGCGTCGTCCGGAGAACCGAAGAGGAAGCTCGATCTCAAACCGCGCGAGATCGTGCCGCTCTTCAAGGGTGCGTTCGCGGAATGGGAGGCGGATCGAGCCGGGCGCCTCGCCGCCGCGCTCGCGTACTTCACGCTGTTCGCGATCGCACCGCTGTTGATCGTCGTCATCTGGGCGATCGGTCTGCTCGGGCATCAACTCGGGATCCATCACGGCCAAGTCCGCGATCAGATCATCGGCCAGCTCGGCGGCGTGATCGGCGGCGGCGGAGCGGATGCGGTCAAGATGATGGTCGAGTCGGCGTATAAGCCGAAGCAAGGTTTGCTCGCTTCGATCTTCAGTATGGTGCTCTTCATCTTCGCCGCATCCGGGATGTTCGGCTCGTTGCAAGATGCGCTCAACTCGATCTGGCACGTCCCGATGAAGCACGCGACGTTCTTGCAAACGCTCGAGACGCGCTTCCGCTCGATCGGCATGATCTTCGTCCTCGCGTTCCTGTTGCTCGTCGCGATCGCGGCGAGTTCGATTCTGGCGGGTGCCACGACGTGGCTGAGCGTCAACATCGCGCAACTCGCGCCGCTCGGAAAGGCCGCGAGTTTCCTCCTCTCGTTCGCGCTCATGACCGCACTGTTCGCGCTGCTCTTCAAAGTATTGCCGGACGTTCGGATCGCGTGGAGCGACGTGTGGATCGGGGCGTCGGTCACGGCGCTGCTCTTCGTGATCGGTGAGTTCGTGCTCGGGATATACTTCGCGCGCACGAGCGTCGGATCGACGTACGGCGCGGCCGGTTCGCTCGTCGTCTTCATCCTCTGGGTCTACTACGCGGCGCAGATTCTCTTCTTCGGCGCCGAATTCACCAAGGTCTACGCGAATACGTTCGGGTCGCACGTCGGAAGCGAGAACGAGATGTCGCCGGCCGTTCCGTAGCATTGCGCGCACGAAAAGGATTTCGTATGGGTTTCGACCTTCACATCGCCGTCGCACCGAGTCCGACGCCGTCCACTCCGAGGTCGGGCGCGGGCGCCGTCGCGATCGTCTCGATCGAGGTCAACGGGACGTTCACGCAAGCCGGTCGCGTCGCGCTCGCGCGGGCGGTCGAGCGTTCGTTCCACGGCGGCGCCGAGACGGTGTTCGTCGAGTTGCAAGATGTCGTCGTTCGCGAGCCCGTCGCGCTCGCGGGATTCGCGGACGACCTCATGGCCGAACGAAGCGCGGGGCGGCAAGTCCAGGTCGTCGCACGAGACGAAGCGCTTCACGCCGCCTGTGCCGCGATCGCGCACTCCGACGATTGGCTGATCGCATCGACAGCCGCCGATCTCAACGTCGGCCGGCGCAGCGTTCACGTCGAGGGCACCGGGTAGCGTTCGCTCCCACGTGTCGCCGCCTCAGTTCGTTGCCAGGATGCGTCTTTAAGATTTCTAAATGCAGACCTCCGTGCGTTCTTCCGTTACGTCGCCGAAGACTCGCTCTTTCGTATCCGCGAGCGGCTTGCGTCTAGCACATTCCTACGTGAGTGCGTTCATCGCGCCCATGGTACTTTTTTTTGCGACGAGCGGTTCGCTGCAGATATTCGGCCTTCACGTGGCTCATGGTGCGTACGCGCCGAGCCGCCTGATTTCGTCGATGGCGCGGCTTCACAAAGATCAGGTGTTCGCACCCGAACCGCAACGTCCGGACGGTCCGCCGCATGACCTCGCGGCGCCGGGAGGCCGGCCGTCGGGGATGTCTGCGCCGCGGCGAGGACGCGACGAACCGCAGCCGAGCCTCGCAACCCTCGCCCTCAAAGTGCTCTTTCTCCTCGAAGCGATCGCGCTCGTGGTCACGACGTTGCTCGGCGTGTGGATCGGCGTGACGCACCCGAAGCGCGCTCGCACGTTCTGGATCGTGTTCGCCGCAGGAGCGCTGATCCCGATCGCGCTGATCGCCGTTTAGCTTCTCTGCCCACCCGATACGAGAACGTTCGTCGATCGCGGCGCCGCTGCGGCGCTCGCATCTACACTAAATAGTATTCGGGCTCGGTACCCAGCTCGCTCGCGTGGTCGATGCGCCGCTCGCCCGGGCGGAGGGCGGCGCCGCCGCTCGCGAGTTCGGTCGCCCGCCGCACCGCTCGCAGCGTTGCCGAGAACGGTTCGTCCTCTTCGGGGAACAGCCGGTCTTCCGGAAACCACTCTCTGAAATGCACGTTATCGAGCATCCTCATCAGGTCCGGACGAACGCCTGCGAGGAGGACCGTCACGCCGCGCTCGTGCGCGTCGTGCAGAAATCGTTCCAAATACTCGACCGCGACGACGTCCGGATTCTGGGTTCGCTTCAGGCGTAGGACGACGTACCCGATCGCGGTGCGCCGCGTCTCCTCGAGCACGTTGTCGAGATGGCGCTCGAAGTGCGGGGCGGCGCCGAAGAACAACTCGCCTTCCATATCGTAGATGAGCAACGACTCCGCCCGCGCGTCGCCGGGCGTGCGCTCGCGAATGAGGCGTTCGGGCGTGACGACCAGTTCGCGCATGCCGGGGCGCGAAGCTCGAGCGGTGAACAAAAGGATCGAGAGTGCGACGCCGACGAGAATCGAATCTTCGACGTCGATGAAGATCGCGGTAAAGGCCGTGGCGGACACGAGAATCGCATCGAAACGAGAAGCGCGAAGCGCGTAGACGAGGCGCTTCCAATCGATCAGTCGCGCGGCGGTGACGAAGAGCAGCCCCGCGAGAACGCTCTTCGGGATGAAGCGCGCGTACGGACCGATCGCGAGAACGACGAGCGCCACGATGACGCCCGAATAGACGCCGGACGCGCGCGTGATCGCTCCGGCTTGATAGTTGATCGCGGAGCGCGTGAGCGAGCCCGATCCCGGCATCGCTTGGAAGAGGCCGCCCACGACGTTGCCGACGCCTTCGGCGAGGCATTGCCGATTGTAATCGAGCGGCTGACGCGTGTTCGTCGCGATCGACTTCGCGACCGCGAGCGCCTCGAGCAGGCCGAGGAACGCGATCGCCGCGCCGCCTTTGATGAGACGCAGGAACGACGCGAGATCGATACTCGGAGCGTGGAACGCCGGCAGCGCCGACGGAATGGCGCCGACGACGGAGACGATCGTCTTGCCGCTCGGACCCGAATGCGACCAGCCGAAATACGCCGCGACCAGCGTCCCCGCGAGTAAGCCCGCGAGCATGTCGACCCGGGGAAGGTCGAACCGGTTGATCAGCTCGTGCACGAGCACGACGACGGCGATCGTGAGGATCCCGAGCCCGACGGCCCGCGGGTTGAGCGAGCCGCCGCTCAGCGTCAGCCACGTGTTGACGAGCACCGATTGATCGCCCGTCCCTCTTTTCGCCGCGCCGATGAAGTTGCCGATCTGCCCGATCGCGATGAGGAGTCCGGCGCCCGCCATGAAGCCGAGAATCACCGATTCCGACACGTACCGCGTGAGATCGCCGAGCCGCAGGACCGCGACGAGAATTTGCATCGTTCCGGCGATGATCCCGAGCACGAACAGCGCTTCGACGGCATTCATGCGGCCGTCGAACGATGCGAGCGCGCCGAAGATGACGAGCGATATCGCGTTGGTCGGCCCGTTGATGAGATGCCGCGACGATCCGGCGATCGATGCGACGATCGTGATGACGATCGCGGAATACAGACCGTATCGCGGATCGACGCCTGCGATCAGCGCGTACGCGATCGCCTGCGGGACGGCGATCGCGGCGACGGTCGCACCGGCGACGAGATCGCTTCCGGCCGTCTTCCAGCCGTAATCGAAGGTGCGCTCGATCGAGAGACTCATCGACCGGCGTGTCGCACGGGGCGTTCGAAACGATGAGGCCACGGCGAGAATCGAACTCGCTCATGACGGTTTTGCAGACCGCCGCCTTCCCACTTGGCTACGTGACCGGGATCGTCGCACGCGCGCGGGCGTGCGATGGTACGTTCGTGCGCGACGAGTTCGATCTGCCATGCGGACAGACGCAGGCGTGCGTTCATATCGGGTTTCCACCGTCGAGCAAAAAGAAAAGCCCCTCTCCAATCATGGCGAGGGGCTCCGGATGATCAATAGCGCGGGACGCTAGAAACGATGCCGAACCTCACCGGTCGCAGGATTGGATCGACAACAGCATCGGCAGCGCGGCGCGTTCATTGCGTCGAATCATAACGGTCGCGCCCCGTCGCGTCAAGGGTTGCGATCGTACCTCCCTCAGAAATCGAATTCGAGTTGCGTGCGAAGATATTTGAAGTCGTCCGGGATCGTGGGCTGATCGCGATTGGCGTAGCGTTCGCGAATCGAAAGCCCGTGATAGGTTCCGGTGCGCGGGACCGGACTGAAGAAATACTGCAGATCCACGTCGTCTTCGAACGTCCGATTCTGCGAGACGAAATCGTCGTACCGATAGTACGCTTCGCTCGCGATCGCCTTAAAGCGGCGATCGGGCGTCGTGAACGTCGCGGCGAGCTTGAACGAGGTCCCCGGGCTGCGGCGCTCGACGACGCTCTGCGAGATGCTCGTGGTGTACAGGGGATTGGACGTGTAGCCGTCGCTGTACGGCGATGCGATACCGCCGTACACGGTGCGGTAGACGCCCGGGCGCAGGAGCGCGGTGCTGCCGGTCCCGCCGGAGACGAGGAAGATGCCGCGCGCCGCGGCGGTCGCGCTCGTCGCGGCGACGTCGGCGTCGTGCTCCGGCGCGTGATCGAACCCGAACGTCAGCAAGACGTTCTTCGCGACGCTCGCGCCGAGCTGCGCGCCGATCGTCTGATTGGAGATGCGGCCGATGACCGCGCGTCCCGTCTGCTCCTCGTCGACGAACTGCGCGGCGACGTACGGCGCGAGCGTCGATTTCGGCGCGAGCGAATACTGCCCGTCGAGATACACGAGGTTCGCGATGTCGTAGAAGGTGTAGTCTTCGGCACGCGCTTTGACGATCGGCGACTCGTAGTACGCGTAGAGATGGAGCGCGCCCGACGTATTGCGGATGACGGGCGGCGCGTTCGCGCCCGCGACGTAGCTCGTCAGCAGCGTATTCGCATCGAAGTTCGACGACGTGCGCGGCTCGAAGCGGATGATGCGCGAGAGCCCGATGCGCAGATCTTCGATCGGCTTCCCGCTGACGTCGAAGCCTTGATACGATGCGGGTTTGATCCGCGTATCGGAGCTCGGAAGCCAAGGGAAGTTGTAGACGCGGTCGCCGATGCTCGCATCGATGTAGGCATTCGTGAACGCGACGTACGCCTCGTCGAACGTCGAGAGCGCGAAGCCCGGCACCGAGTTGTCGATGCGGGGACTCGCCTGCGGATTCGAACCGTTGATGCCGAACGGATCGGCGCCGGCATACGTCGCGGCGACGCGCAGCCCGGTATCCGGAACGGCGTATTCCACGTGCAGCAGCGCGCCCGGGAGGAACGACGTCCGGTTGGGGTTGGCGGCGTTCTGCTGCGCGTTCTGGCGCACGAAATAATACGCGCGCAGCGTCCCGCCGTACGAGAACCCGGCGGCTTTCTTCGGTGCCGCGGCGGGCGTCGTCGGCGCCGTCTCCGGGATCGCGCTCGCGGTCGGTTGCGGCGACGGTTCGGCTTGCTGCGCGGCCGATGCGTTCGCCGCGAGCGATACGGCGAATGCCGAGACGGCGACCAGAAACGCATGGCCGGGGCGAAGGACGATCGAGTTCGACGACACGAGGTGAGCCTTCCGACGGATGGGCGAGTGCTGCGGATACGAAAAAGCCCCTCGCGTCGGAACCGAGAGGCTTCGCGAATCTCGTGCCGCGCGCGGCCCTACGAGTGCGTGCTCATCCCCGGCCGGCCTGCGAAAGGCGGCATACAGCAACGACAACAGCGTTGTAGCGCGGACATCGTCAGCACTCTATCACGTGGCCGCCTAACGCGTCAATCGCGCGCTCCCTCCGGCGAGCCGAATCGAATCGCGCTTGCGCTCGGGAACCGTTCGCTTCTTTCGATTCGATCGTAATGACCGGACGAGCCGAACGATACGCACGAGCCAACGAAAAGAGCCGCGTCGCGCGGGCGATACGGCTCGTTCGATCGCGACTCGATCGTCGCCATTCGATACCACGCCGCGGAGAAGGCTGTCAAGAACGGCGCGTTCGCGCGCTTTGACAACGCGGGCGCACCGTGTTAGAGTGCCGTCATGTCGCCGAACGGTCGCCCGGTCTGTTGTTGTCGCGAGTTCGCTTGTGATTCCGCCGGAGGTCCGACCGTTTAGCGTATCCGCACATCGCGCGAACGCATGTCGAACCCTCGCCGCGGCGGGGGTTCTTTTTTTTGTTTACGCCGCCGAGTCGAAAGCCGAGACCGCGCACGCATGATCCCGACGCTCACGCCGTTCCCGATGTACGACTTCGTCGAACTCGCGGACGCGCACGACGACCTCCGCCGCCGCATCGACGAGTCGTTGCGGCGCGCCGCCCTCGATATCGCGATCACGCAGACGTGCGGTTATCCGCTCGTCACGTCGCTGCGAGGCCGGTTCGAAGCGCTCGCGGCGCCCGTCTACGACGTTCCGTTCTCGAGCGGGTCGACGCACCGGGGGCTCGTCGTCGTCGGTGCGGACGCGCCGTGCGCGACGCTCGCGGATCTTCGCGGATCGCGCTTCGCGCTCAATGCGGCGGATTCGAATACCGGGATGAATCTGCCGCGTCGCCTCTTCGCGCCGCTCGCCGAGCGCGGCCGCTTCTTCGGGAGCGTCGTCGAAACGGGCAGCCATCTCGCGAGCCTCGCCGCAATTCGCGACGGTACGGCGGACGTCGCCTCGATCGACAACGTCACGTACGCGCTGCTCGGCGCATGCCGTCCGGCGGCCGTCGCCGGAACGCGCGTTCTCGCGACGACGGCCGCGAGCCCCGCGCTGCCGTTCGTG
>CAZZZK010000029.1:0-15315 GCA_964658555.1 Vulcanimicrobiota bacterium
GCGGGCGCCCGCGACGGGGCGGCCCGCCTCCGTCGTAACGACGAGCGGTGCGGAGAGGGATCCGAACGCGGCGAGGGCCGCTACGGCGACGGGGACGGCTGCGATCACGTGGAGCTAGAGATGGCCGTTCCTCAGGGCCCAGACCGCGGCGCTGACGCGATCCCGTACGCCGAGTTTACGGAAGAGATGCACGAGGTGCGTCTTCACGGTCGCGGGCGCGCAGGCGATCCGTTCGGCGATCTCTTCGTTCGTAAAGCCGTCGGTGAGGAGACCGAGAATCTCCCGCTCCCGCGGCGAGAGGTGCGGCGCCCGCAGCCGCTCGACGCCGCCGAACAGGATCCGCGTGCTCTCCGCGTCCAGCCACGTCGACCCGCGCAGCGCGGCTTCGATCGGACCTTCGAGCGACGTCTCGGGCGAAGCGGCACAGCACGCATTCACCCCCGATTCCAGGAGAGAACGCAGGAACGGGAGGTTCGGCGCTTCGACGACCGCGACGATTCCGAGTTCGGGATGTCCGGTTCGCGCTCGATCGAGGAGCGCGAAGAGCGAGGCGGCATCGGCGACCTCGCTCGACGCGATGACGAGGACGAGGATCCTCGCGGCGGCGGTCTCGAGCGTACGCTCCGCCGATTCGAAGCCGAGGGCCGAATCCACGATCTCGATACCGTCGCGACGGAAGGCCGGCGCGGCGATCGCCGACCCGTGCCGTTCGTATGCGACGACGGCCGGAACCGTCTCGCCGTGCCGCCGCTCTTGGGAAACTGTGAGAATCACTAGCGCCCTCGTTATACGACTTTCGTCGACTTGTATCTTCTTGGACGCCGCGCAACCCGTTTCCGGATGTCACATAACGTGCTAGATGCAATTTTCATGTAAGCCGTCTAGCGGATTATGCAACGCCGGTTCTGGAGGTATTCTACTACGGATCGACGGTCGCCGCGTCTATTTTTGCGTCGGACGGTTCGATCGTGAGGGTGTTGCATGAGAAAACTAGCTGTCGCTACGGCTGCAACCGTCGCGCTAGCGCTCGGTGTAGCCGGCGTCTGGCGAGCCGGTACGGCTCAAGAGAAAGTCTCGCTCGGCGAGATGTCCAAAAATTCTGCTGACTGGGTGATGCCGTCGGGCAACTACGCGAACACGCGTAACTCGACGCTCTCGCAGATCACGCCCGATAACGCCAAAAACCTGACGTCGGCATGGTCGATGTCCACCGGCGCAACGCGCGGTCACGAAGGCCAGCCCCTCGTGGTCGGCGACACGATGTATTTCCAGTCGGCCTACCCGAACCACGTGTTCGCGGTCGATCTCAACGACTATCATACCAAGTGGGAATACACGCCCACGCAGGATCCCTTCGCCGTCTCGGTCGCGTGCTGCGACCTCGTGAATCGCGGCGTCGCGTACGGCGACGGCAAGATCATCGTCGACGCGCTCGACGGTCACGTGATCGCGCTCAACGCGTCGAACGGTACCGTCGCGTGGAACTCGAAGAACTCGGATCCCGAGATGGGCCAGACGCTCACCGCGGCTCCGCTCGTCGTGAAGAACAAAGTCATCGTCGGCGTGTCCGGCGGTGAGTACGGCGTTCGCGGCTTCCTGACCGCGTACGACCTCAGCAACGGCCACAAGGCGTGGCGCGCGTACAGCGAAGGTCCCGACAAGGACGTCCTGATCGGCGCCGGCTTCTCGGGCCCGAAGAACCAGGGCGTCTCGACGTGGCACGGCGACCAGTGGAAGGTCGGCGGCGGCACGACGTGGGGCTGGTACGCCTACGATCCGGAACTCGACTTGGTGTACTACGGCACGGGTAACCCCGGAACGTGGAACCCGTCGCAGCGTCCCGGCGACAACAAGTGGTCGATGACGATCTTCGCGCGTAACCCCGATACGGGCGCGGCGAAGTGGGCCTATCAGATGACCCCGCACGATGCGTGGGACTATGACGGCGTCAACGAGATGATCCTCGCGGACATCAACATCCACGGCAAGCCCACGAAGGCGCTCGTGCACTTCGACCGCAACGGCTTCGCCTACGAACTCGATCGCACGAACGGCAAGCTCTTGCTCGCCCAGAAGTTCGATCCCGACGTCAACTGGGCGACCGACATCAACATGTCGACCGGCCGTCCGAACGTCGTAGCGGACAAGACCCCGAAGGCCGGCCAGAACGTGACCGGCATCTGCCCGGCAGCCATGGGTTCGAAGGACCAGCAGCCCGCCTCGTTCGATCCGACGACCGGCCTGTTCATCGTCCCGACCAACCACAATTGCATGGACTACAAGGCGTTTGCGGTTCAGTATAAGTCGGGCTTCCCGTACGTCGGCGCCATCGTGAAGATGTATCCGGGTCCGGGCGGCAACCGCGGTGCCGTCATCGGCTGGGATCCCAACGAAGGCAAGATCGTTTGGAGCGACAAGACGAAGTTCCCGGCGTGGAGCGGTACGCTGACGACCAGCGGCGGTGTGGCGTTCTACGGAACGATGGAAGGCGATTTCAAAGCCATCGAGACGAAGACCGGTAAGGAGCTGTACTCCTACCACACCCCGTCGGGCATCATCGGAAACCCGATCACGTACACGCACAACGGTAAGCAGTACGTGGCGATCTTCTCGGGCGTCGGCGGCTGGGCCGCACTCGGCCTCGCGGCCGGTCTGACCAACCCGACCGCCGGTCTCGGTGCCGTCAATGCGGCGCTCGACCTCGGACACTACACGCAGCTCGGCGGCGACCTCGAAGTCTTCGCCCTGCCGACCACCTCGTAGTAATCGACTCGATCTCTCGGTAACCGGCATCCCTCGCCCCGCATTCGGTTCGCCGAATGCGGGACGGGGGATTCTTTTATGATTGGACCCTCATCCGTGATGCGCTCGACCCTCATTCGCTACGTACTCTCCGCCGCGCTCGCTCTCGGGCTCTCGGCACCGCTCGCGGCCGGGGCGGCAACGCTCAAGGTCTGCGCCGATCCGTCGTACATGCCGTTCTCGAATCGCGCGGGGCAGGGCTTCGAAAATCAGATCGCCGCGTACGTCGCAAAAGCGATGGGCGCGAGCCTCTCGTACGTTTGGGCGACGACGCGCGGGCCGGGCGGCTACGATCAATTCATCCACGAGAATCTCGATCGCAACAAATGCGATCTCGTCATGGACGTTCCGTACGCCGCGAGCAACGTGCTGACGACGACGCCGTACTACATCTCGTCGTACGTGTTCATCTATCCGAAGAAGAAGAACTATCCGATCAGTTCGCTCGATTCGCCGATACTGAAGAACCTAACGATCGGCTTCGAAGCGGACACGCCCGTCGAAGACGGCTTGAAAGCGAGGACGCTGATCCTCCACGCGAAGGCGTTCGACTCGACCGACGATTCGAGTTCGACGACCGACGCGATGCTCGACGCGATCTCGAGCGGCCGCATTCAAGTCGGCATGACGTGGGAACCCGCCGTCGGCTATTACCTGCGTACGATGCCCCAGTACGCGGTCGTCGCGATTCCGAACTCGCGCTCCCAGGGTGCTCCGGAGCAGTACGCGTTTCCGATGTCGATGGGAGTTCGGGCAGGAGACAATGCGCTTCACGACAAGCTCAACGGCGTCATCGCGAAGAACAAGTCCCAGTTGACGGCGATCCTCACGCGCAGCGGCGTGAAGCTCTATAGGCCCGGTGTCGACGTCGATACGCAATAACTCCGCAACGGAAAGTGAACATGTCGAACGATTCGAAACCTACGGTCGCGTTCGTCGGCGTCGGCCGCATGGGTGCCAATATGGCGCTGCGGCTCAAAGACGAAGGCTACACGATTAGCTCCGTCTATGACGCGTATGCCGAAAGCGCCGAAAAGAGCGCGAAGGATACGGGCGCGCGGCGCGTGACGAAGCTCGCCGACGTGACGGCTTCCGCCGACGTCATCATCACGGTCGTCACCGACGACAAGGCGATGGATACGATCTTCGCGGAGTCGGGCGACTCGCTGCTCACGAACGCGTCCGGCAAGATCTTCATCAACACGGCGACCGTAACGCCCGACGTCCACGTCGAGATGGAGCGCCGGGCGGTCGCGGCGGGCGCGCATGCGATCGAAGCGTGCATGGCGAGTTCGATCACGCAGGCGCGCGAGGGGACGCTCTATCTGATCGTGGCCGGCGATCGTGCGACGTTCGACAAGGTAAAACCGATTCTGGAGGCGATGAGCAAGTCGCTGCGGTTCACGGGGAAGCCCGGAACCGCCGCGCAGGTCAAAGCCCTCGTGAACATGGTGATGAACATCAACACCGCCGGGCTCGCAGAAGGCCTCGGGATCGGTGACGGCCTCGGGCTCGATCTCACGATGCTTCGCGAGATCTTCTCTCAGACCGGCGCCAATTCGCGCGTGCTCGAGACCGACGGCGAGGATATGCAGAACCGCGACCACGACGTGTACTTTTCCGCGGGTCACGCGGCGAAGGACTCGCACATCGCGGCCGCGCTCGGACACGGTCTCGGTCTGACGATCCCGCTCGCGGACGCGACGGCGGCGCAGTACGACCGGATGGTCGCCGAGGGAATCGGCGAGCTCGACAAGTCCGGCATCTCGGAGCTCACGTTTAAATCGCGGCGCGGCGGTTCCACCGCTGCGTCGAAAAATTAATACACACTCGATCGAAGGGAATACGAAATGGATAAAGTCGTTCCGCTCATCAGCTCCGGCACCCCGGGTCCGCTCGGTGCCATCCATCTTCCGCGTCTCTGGACGAAGCTGACGCTGCACGCGCACGACTTGCTGCCCGACGGTTACGACTATGCCGGTGCCGGCTTCGATCAGATGACGCTCGATGCGTTCGGTCTCGATCGCGCCAAGACGGTCGCGTTCGTCACCGAAAAGCACCCCTCGTACATGGAATTCGAGAAGTACGTCGTCGAGCAAAACGGCGGATCGATCTCGCCGGATAAGATCGCGAAGCACAACGCCGCGATCACCGGGTACCATCACGCGGACGATCTGGGAAAAACCATGCGTACGTCGTCGAAAATCGAAAACGGATCGATCGGTGACGCCGTTACCTTGAACACCGTCGAAGATCTCGACGAGCTACACAAGCTGGTCGAAGCAACTCATTAGGAGCTGGATATGACAATCGGAACCCGGGCGCGGAACGTCGCAGCAGCGGCGGCCGTGGTCCTTCTCGGAGCCGGGCTCGCTGCCTCGCGTTCCAATGCGGCTACGGCGACCGCGAAGGCGCCGGCCGGTGCCGTCTCGTTCTCGGCCGCTCAAGCCACGACGGGCAACAAGGCGTTCAATGCGAATTGCGCCTCGTGCCACGGCGCGAATCTCGAAGGCGGCGTCGGTCCGGCGCTCTCGGGAGCGACGCTCAATACCCTCGCGAAGAACACGAAACTGTCGGTCGGCGACATGTTCACGTTCATCAGTCAGCAGATGCCGCTGAACGCACCGGCATCTCTCTCGCACGATCAATATGCGGCGATCATGGCCTACATCCTCAAGTACAACGGCTACGCGCCCGGAGCGTCGGCGTTGACCTACGACAAAGCCAAGTCGTCGAAGACGATCATCCACTCGAGCAAAGCCTAGTCCGCGAGGGACGGCTCCGCGAACCGAATGTCTCGGGCGTCCTCGACGCCCGGGACATTCTCTTTTCGCCCGGCCCGCTCGCGGGGATTCGGCGCACGACCACCTGGAGATACGCGTACCTATGGCGGCATCCGAACGTACCCTGACCCTCGACGACGGGCAGTCGACGACCGTTCAATCGTGGGGCGACACGGGACCGATCGTCCTCTGCGTTCACGGCATCGCGAGCTCGCGGCGCGATTTCGCGCGGCTCGGAGAACGGCTCGCGTCGTCGTTCCGCGTCTTCGCATACGACCAGCGCGGGCACGGCGATAGCGCCGGCGTCGCGGGCCCGATGACCCTCGAACGCAGCGTCGCCGACCTCGGCAACGTGGCCGACTCGCTCCCGAACGCGGTCGACCTGCTGATCGGTCATTCGTGGGGAGGCGCCGTGGCGATCCTCGGCGGCCGCGCGCTTCGGCCCGGCAAAGTCGTCGCGATCGATCCGATGGTCTACGTCGTACCCGGCACCTTCGACGACGATTACGTCGACGGTCTCCGCGAGACGCTCGGCCTCGAGCCGGCTGCCAAAGAGACGGCGATCCGCGAGATGTACGAGGGCGCGAATCCGGCCGACATCGCCGGGAAAGTGCATGCGATGAAGCCGATGCGGATCGAGACGCTGCAAGCGCTCGGTGCGGAGAATCGGACCGCCGAAGGCGGCTGGGATCTGCGCGACGTCGTCGCCGACTACCCGATCCCGCTGCTGATCCTCAAAGCGGGCGACGAGTCCGTCATCTCGGACGACGATCTCGACTTCATCGAGCAGAGCGGCGGGAAGAACGTCACGGTTCGGACGTTCGAGGACGACGGACACACGCTGCATCGCTCGGCGTTCGACGAGTTCGCCGCCGCGGTGGAAGCGTTTGCGAACACGTAGTTTGGTCGCGGCGATTCCGGCCGCGGTCGGCGCCGCCGTCGCAGGCGGCGCAACCGCCGGTCCGGCTGCGGCCGCCTGCGGCGAGTATCCGCTCGATTCGTTTCGGCTCGTGCCGATCGTCATGACGAGCGGGTCCGTCGCCGGCCTCCGGCAGCGTTGACCTCGTCATTCGCGCGCGCATCGGCGGCGTCGGTCGCGGTCGTCGGATGCCTCGCGACGTTCGCCGCGGCCGCATCCGCACAGGAGCCGCCGGCCGTCCGATCGGTCGCGACGCCGCAGCCGGCACCGGTTCCCGTGCCGACGGGCATCCGCATTCCGGTGACGCTCTCCGAGACGTTGACGTCGGGGACGGCCCGCGTCGGCCAGACGTTTCGTTTCACGACCGACCGTACGCAGACGCTCGGCGGCCTCGCCGTACCGGGCGGGACGGGCGGGACGGGTCGCGTCGCGGCCGTCTCGCGCGCGTCCAAGGGCCACAACGGATCGCTGCTGCTGCAAGCGGATGCGCTGCACCCGGCGGGCGATGCGAGGCCCGTCTGGGTCGATATGGGCGGGAAGCCGCTCGCGGCGCACTACGCGAAGAAGCACGTCTTTCCGGCGGTCATCCCGGTGCCGCCGTTCTTCATCCCGACGGCGTACGTCGACCAGACGGGCGATCTCATCATCGATGCGGGGACGCACTTCAGCGTGACGACGAGCGTCGCGCGGCCCGGGCTCTCGCCGCTGTACGGGAACGCGACGCCCGATCCGGACCTGACGCCGCCGGCTTCACCCGCGCCGTAGTTCCGGCCCTCCGCCGGCGCGGGACGACCGTGCGCGGGCACGCGGCGCGCTCGTCGCGAACGTATGGCCGCTATGTCCGTCCCCTTTGAAACGCCTCCGGTTCGTCGCGTCCGAACGCGCGTCGCGCCGTCGCCGACGGGAGATCCGCACGTCGGCACCGCGTACGTCGCGCTCGTCAACTACTGCTTCGCGAAGCAGCACGGCGGCGATTTTCTCTTGCGCATCGAGGATACCGATCGCAATCGCAGTACCGAGGCGTCGGAGAACGTCATCCTCGACGCGTTGCGCTGGCTCGGGCTCGCGTGGGACGAGGGCCCCGACGTCGGTGGCCCGCACGGCCCGTACCGTCAGAGCGATCGCCTCGAGATCTACGAGCGCCACGCGCGCATGCTGCTCGACGGCGGCCACGCGTTCCGGTGTTTCTGCACGCCCGAGCGTCTCGACGAGATGCGCGCGGAGCAGCGCCGCCGCAACGAACCGCCGGCCTACGACGGCCGCTGCCTCGAACTGACGCAGGCGCAGATCGCCGAGAACGAGAGCGCCGGCCTGCCGTTCGTCGTGCGCCTGCGCGTCCCGCGGACCGGCACCGCGCGCATCGTCGATCTCTTACGCGGCACGATCGAATTCGAGTGGAAGACGGTCGACATGCAGGTGCTCGTGAAGAGCGACGGCTGGCCGACGTACCATCTCGCGAACGTGGTCGACGATCACCTCATGGAGATCACGCACGTGATGCGCGGCGAAGAGTGGATCTCTTCGGCACCGAAACATCTCCTGTTGTACGAAGCGTTCGGCTGGCAGATGCCCGCGATCGCGCACCTGCCGCTGCTGCGCAACGCCGATAAGTCGAAGCTCAGCAAGCGCAAGAATCCGACCGGGATCCTCTTCTACAAGCGGATGGGCTATCTGCCCGAAGCGCTCGCGAACTTTCTCGGGCTGTTCTCGGTACCGCCGCTCGACGGCGAGGAGCTGATGGATCTCGCGACGATGGTCGAGCGCTTCGGGCTCTCGCACATCTCGCTCGGCGGCCCCGTCTTCGACGTCACGAAGCTCGATTGGCTCAACGGCCGCTATCTGCGCGAGACGCTCGACGTCCCGCAGCTCGTCGAACGCATCCGCGCCTGGGCGTTCGGGCCCGCGCAGATCGACGCGATCGCCGCGCTCGCGCAGCCGCGCATCGAACGTCTCTCGGATCTCGGTCCGCTCTGCGCGTTCTTCTTCGCCGGCCGCTTGCCGATCGCGCCCGAAGAGACGCTGCGCGGAAAGCTCGACCGCGACGTCGTCCGGCGCGCGTTCGTACTCGCGCAGACGATGCTCGACGCGCTGCCGGAATGGAACGCCGCCGGTATCGAAGCGACGCTGCGCCGCATCGCGGAGCTCACGAATACGAAGCTGCGCGACGTGACGCGACCGTTCTACGTCGCGATGACCGGGAGCGCGCAATCGGTCCCGCTCTTCGGCGCGATGGCCGTGCTCGGGCGCGAGCTCGTGCGCGAACGGCTCCGCGTCGCGCTCGACGGCCTCGGCGGCGCGACCAACGCGGAACTCGCGGCGTGGAAGGGAGAGGCGGCGTGAGCCGCACGATCCGCGCCGTCGTCCTCGCGGCCGGGAAAGGCACGCGCATGAAGAGCGCGCGCCCGAAAGTGCTGCACGAATTGTGCGGGAAGCCGATGCTCTGGCACGTGCTGCGCGCGCTTCGGGATGCGGGCGTGACGGAGGTCGCGATCGTCACGAACCCCGAGATTCACGATCACGTGCACGCCGTCGCGATCGATGCCGGGCACGATGCGATCGAAGCGGTACTTCAAGAGCCGCAGCTCGGAACGGGCCACGCGACGCAGGCCGCGCTCGCGCGGCTCGTGCCGGTCGCCGATGCGACGCTGCTCGTCGTCAACGGCGATATGCCGCTCGTCGAAGCGGAACTGATCCGCGCCGCGCTCGACGCGCGCACGGAACCGCTCGCGCTCGCGCTCGTCACGGCGCGCATGCCGCTGCCCTCGAGCTTCGGGCGCATCGTGCGCGACGGCGGTCGCGTCGAACGGATCGTCGAAGCGCGCGACGCGTCGCCGGCCGAACTCGAACTCGACGAGATGAACGCCGGGCTGTACGCGTTCGACGAAACGAAGCTGCGCGCCGCGGTCGCGGACCTTCGGCCCGACAACGCGCAGGGCGAATACTATCTCACCGATACGATTCGCGAACTCGCGCGGCTCGGGCAGGGCGTCGTACCGGTCGTCGCGCCGGCGTACGCGAGCGTTCTCGGCGTCAACGACCGCGTCGAACTCGCGGCGGCGAGCGCGACGCTGCGCGAACGGCTCTGCGCGCGGCACATGCGCGCGGGCGTCACGATCGTCGATCCCGCGACGACGTACCTCGAACCCGGCGTCGCGATCGCGGCCGATGCGACGATCCTGCCGAACACGACGATCGGGCGCGGTTCGCAGATCGGCGCGCACAGCGAGATCGGGCCGAATGCGCGTCTGCAGAACGCGCGCGTCGGCGAGCACGCGGTCGTCGCCGACAGCGTCGTCGTCGATAGTACGATCGGCGACTTCGCGCTCGTCGGACCGTGGGCGCACATTCGCGGCGAGGCCGCGATCGGCACGGGCGCGCGGATCGGTAACTTCGTCGAGGTGAAACACGCGACGCTCGCGCCCGGCGTGAAGGCCGCGCATCTCACGTATCTCGGCGATATGACGATCGGCGAACGCACGAACATCGGCGCGGGAACGATCGCCTGTAATTACGACGGCCGCGCGAAGCATCACACGACGATCGGGAAGGACGTCTTCATCGGCTCGAATTCGTCGCTCGTCGCGCCGCTCGCGATCGGGGATCGCGCGATGACGGGCGCGGGGTCGGTCGTGTTGCGCGACGTCGCCGCGGGCGATCGCGTCGTGGGCAATCCGGCGCGCGTGCTCGCGAAAAAGCCCGACTCCGCATAGCGGCGGTCGAGCGGATGAGGGATCTGCCGAGCGGGACGCTGACGTTCCTCTTCACCGACGTCGAGGGCAGTTCGGCGCGTTGGGAGCGAAACCGCACGGCGATGCGCGACGCGCTTCGCCGGCACGATGCGATCGTGCGCCGAACGCTCGAGGCGCATGCCGGCATCGTGCTCGAAGCCGTCGGAGACGCGTTCCACGCCGTCTTCGAACGCGCCGAGGATGCGGCGGCCTGCGCGTCCGATCTGCGCGATACGCTCGACGCGGAGGATTGGTCGGCCGTCGACGAGCTGCCCGTGCGTATCGCGCTCCATGCGGGTTCGGCGGTCGCGAACGAGGGACGCTACGCGGGTGCCGTCGTCGATGCGGTGAAGGTGCTCGTCGCGCTCTGCCACGGCGGGCAAACGGTCGTCTCGCAGACGGTCGCCATGCTGCTCGCCAACACGTTGCCGCCGGAACTCTCGCTCGCACCGCTCGGATCGCTCGAGCTCGACGGCGAACGGCCGACCGAGATCTTTCAGCTCGAGCCGCGCGCGTCGCCGCGGCGCTTCCCGGCCTTTCGCGATCCGTCGCATCCGCCGACGAACCTCCCGCGACCGTTCACGTCGTTCATCGGCCGGGCGGCCGAGCTCGCCGAATTGCGGGCGCTGCTCGCGGAGTCGCGGGTGGTGACGATCGTCGGACCGGGCGGGGTCGGAAAGACGCGGACCGCACTCGCGCTCGCCGCCGACGTGCGTGCCGGCTACCCGGATGGCGTCTTCTTCATTTCGTTCGCGTCGATCGAGGATGCGGCGACGCTCGCCGAAGCGACGACGACGGCGCTCGCGATCGGCGAACGGCATGCGAGGACCGCGCGTGAGGCGCTCGTCGACTATTTCGCGAAACGACGCGTCCTGCTCGTGTTCGATAATTGCGAGCACGTCGTCGAAGCCGCGGCCGATCTCGTCGGCCGGCTCGAACGATCGTGCCCGAACGTGACGGTGATCGCGACGAGTCGCGAAGCCCTCCGGACGCCGGGCGAACGGGCGTACGCGCTGCACCCGTTCGCCGTACCGGTCCTCGCCGGGCAGTTGCCCTCGCTCGAGGGGCTCGAAAATTCGCCCGCGGTCGCGCTGTTTCTCGAACGCGCCCGCACGGTCTCGCAGGGCATGCGCTATGAAGCGCCCGAGCGGCGGGCGGTCGCGCAACTGTGCGTTCACCTCGACGGCTTACCGCTCGCGATCGAACTCGCGGCTGCGCGCTCGAACGTCTTCCCGCCCTCGGTGATGGCCGAACTGATCGAACGGCGATTCGAGGTCTTACCGCCGCTCCCGGCGGGCGGTACCTCGCCGCATCGCACGCTCCACGGGCTCGTCGCGTGGAGTTACGATCTGCTCTCGGAGCAGGAGCAGATGCTGTTCCGGCGTCTCGCGATCTTCTCGGGCGGCTGGACGATCGAACAAGCGGAGACGGTAGCATCGGGAAACGGCCTCGACGGCCGTGAGATCTTCGGATTACTCGCGAATCTCTACGATAAGTCGCTGATCACGCGCCCGGGCGACGACGACGACCGGTTCGCGTTCCTCGAGACGATCCGCGCCTACGCGCTCGAAGTCTTGGAAAACAGCAGCGAACTCTCCGCGGCTCGCCGGGCGCACGTCGAGTATTTCGCACTGCTGACGTCGCACGCGGAGCCGAGCCTACGCTCGAGCGCGCAGCACGAATGGATCGAACGTCTCTCGGCCGACGCCGACAATATTCGCGCCGCTCTCGACGCGACGGAGAACGATCCGGCGCTCGCGGCGGCCGGGAACGTGATGTGCGCGTGCCTCGTGCGCTACTGGGTGATTCGCGGTGCGTTCCGAGAAGGTCGCGCGCGGCTCGCCCGCGCCGTCGAGCGAACGGAGTTCGATCCGGCGATGCTCGTCCGGGCCCTTTGCGGAGCCGCGGTCATCGCACTCAACGAGATTCGCGGCGACGATTTTTTAACGTTCGCCGAACGCGCGCGGATCGTCGCCGATGACGTCACGGATCGCTGGACGATCGCGTACGCCGCGGTGATTCTGGCGACCGCACGCGCGTACGCGACGGCGTCCGGCGCCTCCGCGGCCGAACGCGAGAAGCGCGACGAGGCCATCGCCGACGCGCGCCGATCGGCGGAGGAGACGGGCGATCCGTGGCTGCTCAGCCACGTCAGCTCCGCGGAGATCTTCAAAGCGCGATCGACCGGTGCCGACGACGTCGCATCGGCGCGAGAAGAGGAGGCGCTCGCGAATGCGGAGCGATCGGGCGACCGCGTGCTCATCGCTCAGAACGCCGTTCACGTCGCCTACCGGTTACGAACGATCGATCCCGCGCGCAGCTTGTCGCTGCTCGAACGCGCGAGCCGGCTCCTCGTCTCGAGTCACGCGCTGATCCTCGCATCGTGCTTGGAGTGCGTCGTCGAGATCGCGTTCGACGCACGCCACTTCGACGACGCGGCTCGCTTCATGAGCGCCGCGCGCGGCAATCGTCGGGCGGCCGGGCTCCCGTCCTATCGGCTGGACCCCGACGCGCATCGCGACGCGCTCTCCGAAGCGCTCGGGAACGGACGCTTTCCCGAATGCGAACGAGAGGGCGAGGCCTGGACGTTCGAGGGCGCGGTCGCTGCGGTCGCGAGCTATCGCGAACGGTTCTCCTCTACGGCGTACCGTGGTGCATGAGCGCCGATATGCCCGCGAAGTACTGCTGCACCGGCGGCGGCACGAGCGTCTTCCCGTCGTCGAGCTTCGCGCGGTCGGCGAGTGCGAGCAACTCCCGAATGAATTCTTCGATGTCGCCCCTCCGGAGCGTCCGGCCGCAGCTGCCGAGACCGTGCTCGCCGTTCACGACGGCGAGAAACTTTATGTGCTTAGCGTCGTTCCATTCGGTCTCGGTATCCGGCCCGAGCGCCTTCAACTCGTCGCGGACGTTCTTACTCGCGAGAACGCCGGCAAAAAAGAGCTTCGCGAGGCAGGGAACGGACAGATCTTCCACCGCGTCTCCTAAAAAAAAGTTCGACGCCGCTCCGACGCGTCGCCTCGTTCGATCTCAATCGTCTTCGATCTTAGAGAGATAGGAATAAAAAAGCAATCTCTCGACTCCGCACGCCGATCTACTTGGGTAGCGTGCGTGCGCGGGATGCGAATCGCGGCGAGCGAGACGTGGGTTTCGCACGGACGGCTTCTCCGATCGTCCGTCGTACGAGCGTCCGGAGTCGGAGGTCGTTTCGCCGGTCAGACGTGGCTCGCGAAATGGGTTCGCGCATCGAGCGAGACGCTTTGGAGGAGCGTCTCTACCATCGGGCCGATTCGACCGTCGACAACCGAACTTTCGAGGAGCGGTGCGACGACGCGGACGACCGCAACGGGGCAGCCGCGCGGCGTGAGGTCGACGGCGTACGCCGAGCCGATCCTCGCATCCCGCAGTGCCCGGAGCGCGAGCCGAATCTCCCGCGTGAGATCGCCGCACGATTCTTCGGGCAGCGCCGCGAGATCGACGTCGACGTGCGGAGCGTCGAAGAACCAGCGGCCGGAAGGGACGTCGGCATATCGACTCGTGAACGCGCTTCCGGGAGCGCCGATCGGGGTGAGATCCTCGCGCCCGCCGCTCGTATCGCCGAGACGACTCTGCACGGCCTCGTCCAACGCCCGCGAAGCGGCGTGCAGCGAGGAGAACGAGCAGGCCATGCCGAGGTGTGCGCGTTTCGTCGCCGCTTCGCTCACGACCGCAACGGCGAGCGTCGGCAGCGCCCGTTCGGCGACGACGACGATCGAGAGATCGAGTCCGGCCCGTCGAATCGTCGAAGCGCGTTCGTCGAGGGCGTGATTGCCGGTCGGAAACGCGAGCCGCGTGCAGATGGGGTCGTCGATCATCTCGTGCGTCCACGACCCTTCGTACGTTCCGAAGAAATCACCGAGCGATAATCGTGGGACGATATGCGCGCGAGCGTGCGTGAGTGAGAAGAGATGCCGTTCGATCACTTCGAGCAGCGCGTGATGCGTCGCTTCGACGAGCGAACTCCCCGATGCGAGCCCGTTCGTCGTCGACCGTCGATAGAGCCGATCGCCGGAGAACGGCATCGTGACGGCGCCCTGCGGAATCCAAACCGGTGCGAGCGTCGCGAGATCGATTCCGCGGACGTACGGGATCGGTTCGACGGGCGAGAACTCGCAGCGCAGCGCGTCGAATCCGACGCGATCGCCGGCGTGCTGCGAGCCCGCGAAAGACGTCATGTCGCCCGGCTCGCAGGCGGCGGCTTGCCGTTCGACGGCTTCCATCACCGCACCGACGATCGCGTGATCGCGCGTCGGGCCTTTGCCGTTATACGTGCTGATCGCGTCCGCCGAACGCGGCACGATCGCGTTCATCACGGGCAGGCGCGCGCGATCGAGGTGCGTCAGATCGGCGATGCGCGTGATATCGAATCGGCGGCAGAGTTCGGGTACGAGCCGGAGCATCTCGGCGAGCGGACGGCAGCGATCGACGCTGCCCTCGGCAACGACGGCGGGCCGTCGCAGGGCGTCGGCGAGGTCGGCGGCGCTCACGTTGCCGGATCTCCGACGGATCGCTCGCGCGCGCGAACGAGATCCGGCGCGCCGAGGCGCCCGCGACTCCGGCTCCGCACGACGGATCGCAGCGCGAACACCGCATCCATCCGTTTGAGATCGCCCTCGCGTTCGCCGAGCTCGGCGAGCGTGCTCCGAACGAGCGACGGCGCGTAGCCGGCGGCGTTCTCCCACGTGCGGTCCGCGTAGAAGATCTTTTCGCGCGCTTCGCGTACCCACGCCGCCGCTTCGGCGGCGGTCAGCAGTCCGCGTCGTACCGCGAGACGGGCGGCGTAGCGAACGTTCACGGAGGGCACGCTCAGCGCGACTTCGCGCGTCGGATGCATGACGACCGCGACCTCGTCGTCGCCGTCGATCGCGCCGCTCGCGTACCAGCGAGCGACGATCCCGAGCGGCGTGCAGCCGAACGTCCGGCATTCGGCCGAGCGCAGCGCTCCGATGCTCGCGGAACCGTACACGCGCGTGCGGCCGCTCGCCTCGGCGACTTCTCGCGGCGAGGGCGCGAGCCGCTCTCCGAACACGCCGTCGACGAGCAGCAC
>CAZZZK010000030.1:0-14946 GCA_964658555.1 Vulcanimicrobiota bacterium
GTTCCGCGTGTTCGGCGGGATAGGTCGCGCCGAACCCGTGCCCGACGTACGCGATCGTCGCGGCGTTCGCCGCGAGCGCGCCGCGATGCGCGGCGGCGTCGACGCCGAGCGCGAGCCCGCTCACGATCGGCGGCGTCGCGCGCGCCGAGAGTTCGGCGGTGAACGAACGCGCCTCGCGGTCGGGCCGACGCGTGCCGACGATCGCCGTGCCGGCACGCCACGGATGCGCGGCGAGCGTGCCGCGAACGCAGAGAAACGCGGGCGGGTCGCCGAGATCGCGCAGCCCCGCGGGATAGTCGGGCGACGCGAGCGAGATCACGCGCGCGCCGATCGCCTCGAGACGCTCGACCGCGATCCGCGCGTCGCGACGCGCTTCGGCGAGCCGCCACGCCGTCTCGTTCGCGATCCAATCGCGCAGCGCGCCGTCGTCGCCGATCGCGAGCGCGCGCAGGCGCCGCGCCGGTACGCGCAAGAGCGCGGCCGCGACGAGGACGAGCGGCCGCGCGGCGGATTCGTGCGCGATCCGCGCCTACCGGTTCGGAGCGTACGCAGCGGTCACTTCCTCGACGATCGCCCGGTCGACGTCGCTGCCGCGAGAGCGCGCGATCCGTTCCGCCTCGCTGCGGAGCTTCTTCGTGACGGAGACGCGTACGAAGAACGGCACGCGCTTGACCGTCTTTTCGGAGAGCGCCTTCGCTTCGTCCGTCCATACGACGACGCTGTTCTGACCCCGGCCCGCCTCGGCGACGATGCCGTGCGCCTGCGCCATGATCTCCGACGTCGGCTGGGCGGCCTGCTGCGGCGGCGCGTACGACGTCGGCAGATTCGCGAAGAGCGTATCGAAGAGAATCTCGCAGACCGTCTGCAGCAGCCAGACGGCCCCCGCGTAGCCGACGAACGGCGTCCCCGTCGCGCGGCGCACGACCGCGCCCGGGAACGACGCCTGGTAGAAGCGCGACGGCAGCTTCTCCTGGGCGATGATCATGCGCTCGTTGATCGATCCGAAGATCATCATCGGGCTCGGGCTCGCATCGCAGAGCGCGGCGCGCACCGTCTCGCTCGGCGCGCTCTGCGGACCCGTGCGATACGCGCTGTAGGAGATCGGCAGGCCGAGTTCGTCGCCGAGATACTTCTCGAGGCCGTCCTTGTACGACGGCGGTGCGACGATCGCGATCGGGGCGTTCGCGAAGAAGTCGCTGTGCGTCGAACGCCAGATGTCGTTCCACGCGGCGAGCGTCGTCGACTTCTCGAGCCGGATGAACGCCTCGGCCTCCGCTTCGAGGCCGCACGCGGCGCCGAGTTCGCGCAGGAACGTCGTCGTATCTTCGAGTCCGAACGGCGCGTAGAACGTCGGCAGGCCGATCTCGCGCGCGAGCGAGCGCCCGAATTCGCGATACATCACGACGTTGGCGCGCGCTTCGCCGAGCCGTCGCGTATCGGACGTCCTCGCTTCGAACGGATAGACGACGCCGAGCTCCGCGCCGATGCCGGCGACGAGCCGTTTCACTTCGGCGAGATCGCTATACGAGTTGAAGCAGCCGTACGTCGGCCCGATGATGTTGACGAGCGGCCGCGTCGCGACGTGCGGCGCCGCATCCGCGGGCGGTGGGAGGAAATGCTCGCGATTCTGCCAGCAGAACAGGAGCGCGCGATCGCGCGCGACCCATTCGTCGTCGTCGAGCGATTGGGCGTTGAAGAAGAGCGGCGAGCCCTTCACGCCTTCGTCGAGCGTCGTCCACGCGGCCCCGATCAATTCCGAGACGGGCGTGCTCACGATGAAGACCTGCTTCCCCGCGACGTTCGCCCGGCCGACCTTCTCCTTGAGCGCGGGGAGCGTCCCCGCGATCGTCACTTCGTTCTCCGAGAGTTCGGAGCACGTGACGTTCTGCAAGTACGGGACGCTGTCGGTGTAGTTGATGACGGCGACCGCCGGCATCACGTGGCAGCCGACCGGCCCGTCGAGCACGACGTTCGCATCGCGAAAACTCGCGAAGACCTGCATCGCGCCCGTATCGCCGCCGGCGTGATCGAGATCGGTGACGCGCTTGCGGATCGGGGTTCCGGCGACGTCGCTATGGAGTTCGGTTTCGAGTCCCACGCGTCAGCCCGCTTCGCCGAGCGTCGGGTGCGGCACGTCGCCCGCGTGCGCGAGGAGGTGCGAGGTGAGGTCGATGCTCGGCGCCCACGAGGTCGTGCGGCGCTTCGGCACGCCGTCCTCGCTGAAGAAGCGCGCGATGCGATCGTAGCGCTCCTTGCTGCGATACGTCGACATCACGAGCGAGAGAATGTCGCTCGCGCCGTCGGCGAACATGAGCGAGCGCGTCGCCATCGCGTTCGTATAGTAGATCGACGGGATGCCGAGCTCTTTCGCGTGCGCGCAGAGCGGCGTCGTTCCGATGACGCAGTCGTATTTTTCGTGTTCGAGGGCGCCGATCTCGTCGTCGAAATTCGCGCCGTAGAGCACCTTGCAACCGCGCGCGGCGAGCCACGCCTCTTCTTCGCGCGCGAGCGGATTCGTATTGACGGAGGTCGAGAGATAGGGCACCTTCGCACCCGCCTCGAGCAGCAGACGAACGAGCAGGAACTCGTGACCCTCGTATCCGGCGACCATGAACGTCAGGCCGCCGAGCGGATAATCGGCCATCGCGGCGACGACCTTGTCGCGCTCCTCGGCGGCGACCGTTTCGACGGTCGCGGGGTCGAGCTTGAGCGCCTCGCCGATGCTCGTGATCCAGCGGTAGGTGCCGTCGATGCCGACGGGCGCGCCTTCGACGAACGGTAAGCCCTGCTTCATCTTCATCCGCTTCACGCTCTCGCTGTAGAACGGATGGAGCGGAGCGTTGAGCGCGCCGTCGACCATCGCGACGTAATCGCTCCAGCGCGGTCCCGGGACCGTCGTATTCACGTGCGTGCCGATGCGGCGCAGCACTTCGTCGATCTTGATCGGATCGCTCGGGAACACTTCGCCGATGAGGTTCACGCCGGCGCGTGCCTTGCGCTGCGACGGCAGGCGCCAGACGAGCGAATCGACGACGATGTCCTTCGCCTTCGCATGCGTGTGCACGGAGTAGGCGGGGAGCGGAACGTACACGATCTCGGTATTGCCGATCTGCTTCGGCAGCAGTTCGAACGGCAGGCCGACGGTATCGGAGACGCAGAGCGAACAGATCGGGATGAGCGACGGCTGGTGCTTCTCGGCCATCTCGATGACCATCGCCTTGAGCTCGTCGAAGACGCTGCCCTTCGCCCACATCTGCGACGAGACGCCGGGCGAGAAGATCGGCCGATTCGCGACGTAGAAGTGCGCGACGAACGTGTGGCCGTACATGCAGCCGTCGCCCGACGAGATGACGATCGGCATCGCATCTTCCATGCGCAGGAGGTTTCGGATCGCTCCGAAGGCGGGGCACATCGATGACGGCTGCTTACTCACGAGATTCTCCGATCGTCTGCGATGCTAGCCCGCGCGACGCGTGCGAGCGGTGATACCTATCACGCGGCTCCCGGCCGACGGCATTGACAGGTTTGACAGCGACCGCCCGAAGAGTTTCGGCCGGAAGCTCGAAGCCATCCGTTTCGCCAGTCGTCAAAGCATTTTTCCCGGTTTGACACGTTTGTCAGCGAGGTGACGCCGTTGGGAGCGGAGCAGACGAACCCGTATCGCCCGGCACCGGGCAGCGTTCCGCCGGCACTCGCCGGACGCGATCCCGAACTCTCCGCGGTCGCCTACGCGGGCGGCCTGACGCGCGGCGGAGGCGCCGCGCAGCCGATCGTGTTCACCGGGCTGCGCGGGATGGGGAAGACGTCGCTCCTGCGCCGCTGCGCCGCCGATGCGACGGAGGCGGGAGCCGTCGTCCTCTATACGGAGGCGTCGCGCGAAACGCACTTCGCAGCCTCGCTGCGGCGCAGCCTCGAACACGCGAAGAGCCGCTACGGATCGCTGCCGGTCAAGCTGCGCGGCGCGTTCGATGCGGCGATCCGCACGCTGCCGAAGGCCACGTTCGCGCTTCCGGGCGAGGCGGGGACGATCGGCCTCGAGATCGCCCGCGCGCCGGCATCGCACGAATCGTTCGTCGAAGCGCTCGAAGCGCTCAACGCCGCCGTGCGCCGTCACGACCGCTACCTGCTCTTCGCGATCGACGAGATCCAGGACGGTGCGCTCGATGATCTGCGCGTCCTCGTGCGGTTCGTGCATCTGACCGCCGGAACCGACGAGCCGGTGCTGCTGCTCGGGGCGGGGCTTCCGAACGCGCCGAGCCATCTCCACGCGGTTCGCACGTACACCGAACGATGGCGCTTCTTGCGGATCGGGCTGCTCGACGACGCCGAGACCGTGGAAGCGATCGCCGATCCCGCGACGGCGCTCGGCGTGACCGTCGAAGCGCCCGCGCTCGAACGGCTCGCGCGCGAGACCGGCGGCTATCCGTTCTTCGTGCAAGAATACGCATCGGCGGCGTGGGTCGCGCACCGCGGTACGGCGATAACGCTCGCCGACGTCGAAGCGAGCGCGCCCGGCGTGCGCCGGATCCTCGAGGCGGGCTTCTACGACGAACGCTTCCGTACGCTGACGCCGCGCGAGCTGCGGTACGCGCTCGCGCTCGCCGGGCTCGGGCCCGGGCCGCATCCCGTCGGCGAGGTCGCCGAGCGCCTCGAGAGCACGTCGGTCGCGCTCAGTTCGATACGCAATCAGCTCGTGCGCAAAGACGTGACCTTCGCGCCGTCGCCCGGCCTCATCGAGTTCCGCATGCCGCTGACGGATATCTACGTCGGACGCCACCGCGAGCGCCTCGAACGCCGCGCCGCGCTCGGCACCTGACGGAACGTCGCGGGCGCGAAGACTACCAGTCGGCCGAGGGGACCGCGAAGCCGCCGGCGCTGACGACCGTCGGCACGAGGATCTTGTCGGCGTCGTCCTCGCTCTCGATGTAGCGATGGTCGAACTTCCCGCCGTTCGGGAGCGAGGCGAGGACCGGATCGAGATCGGGCAACGACCACAGCTCGTCCGACGATACGGCGGTCCCGTCCATCGTCGCGGCGTTGCCGGAGAGCGCGCACATGAAATCGTGGAAGTCCACTTTATTGGGCTCGACGGCGGCTTGCGTATCGATCGCGTCGATGACCTTCGCGACGGCGGCGGCGACGAGCGGGTGCGCGTACGGATCGCTCGCGAGCTCGTGCTGCGGGATGACCGGCAGCGACGCGAGGACCGGCACGCCGAGGAACTCCGCGAGCTTCGCGGCCTTCCCGCTGCCGTCGTCCTTATTGACGAAGAGCCCGAGGACGCGCGTCTTGCCGCCCTGCTGCGCGAAATACTTCACCGCCGAAGCGATGTTGTTGGCCGCGTACATCGACTGGCCTTCATTGCTGCAGACGATGACGAGTTTATCCGCCATCGAGCGGGCGATCGGCGTTCCGAATCCGCCGCAGACGACGTCGCCGAGAAAGTCGAGCAGCATGTAGTTGAAATTCCACTCCGAGAGGCCCCACTTCTCGAGCAGCTGGAAACCGAACGTGATCCCGCGCCCGCCGCAGCCGCGTGCGGATTCGGGGCCGCCGAGCTCGATGCAGTACACGCCGTGGCCTTTGAAGATGATGTGCTCGGGTGCGAGTTCGTCGTCGCGATTCTCGGCTTGGAATTGCGCCCACGTCCCGAGCACCGTCGGGATGAACGCGCCGCCGAAATGCGTGACGACGCTGTCGTGCTTGGGGTCGCAGCCCATCTGCAGCACGCGCTTGCCGCGCTCCGTCAGCGTCCGGGCGACCATGCTCGTCAGGAACGATTTGCCGGCACCGCCCTTGCCGTAGATCGCGACGGTACTGTTCTTGCTCACGCCCATTGTAGTATCACCTTCGAGACTGAGGGGTCGTTAAATGCGATATCGTAGGCACGCTCGTGGTCGGTCGCGGGGACGACGCAGTCGCCGAGCCCCCCGACGCCGACCGACCCGTTCGCGAGCGCATCGCGAGCGGCGAGCAGATCCGGGTGCGACCATTCGCGTGCGACGAGCAGCGAGATCTCTTTCACGAAGAGATCGACGTACGGCACGCTCAGGACGTCGTAGTAGGAAAGCAGCACGACGACGCCGCCCGGCTTGAGCGCCCGCGAGGAGTCGGCGATCGTCTCCGAACGGCCGGTCGCCTCGACGACCGCGTCGAGATCGCGCACGTGCGCGTCGAGCGTCGAACCCGAGAGATCGAGCGCCGCTTCGAGCGGGACATCGATCTCGAGCCGGGACGAGCTCGTATCGGCGACGACGACGGCGGCGCCAGCGGCGTGCAGGAAGCGCGCCGCGAATTGCCCGATCGCCCCCATGCCGAGGACGCAGACGCGCTTGCCGCGCACGTCGCCCAAGCGCGCGACGCCGTGGAGCGAGGTCGCGGCGAGCGCGAGCAGCGGAGCGCGCGCGAGCGGTATGCCGTGCAGCGGAACGACGAGCGACGCGTCCTTGACGAGCCGCGACGACTGACCGCCGAACGCGGCCGCGACGTCGGTATAGCACATGCTGCCGCCGACGAAGACCTCGTCGCCGACCGCGACGTTCGTAACCGCATCGCCGACGCGCGCGACCGTCCCCGCCGCTTCGTATCCGGGCACGAGCGGGAAGCGCAGCATCGGGAAGCCCGGCAGCTTGCCGCCGAAGAGCAGCCGTTCGGTACCGGCGCTGATCGCGGAATACGCGGTGTCGACGACGACCTCGTGCGCCGCCGCAACGCGCAGCGACGCGTCGCGCACGTCGAGCTCCCCCGCCCGCGCGAAGACGATCGTGCGTGCCGTCTCGCCGCTCGGCTGCGGAGGCAAGGCAGCGGCGCCGTGACCGTGACCGTGCGAGGTCGGGTGCGCCGAAACGGGCGCCGTCATGCGGCCTGCCGCAGATCGGGCTCGCGCATCGCCGTCTTCGCACGCTGCGTCTTGTGGATGTACTGCGCGACGTTCGCCGCGTACACCGCATACGCGACGATGAGGATGCCGACGACCGCGTACATCCGATCCGGATGCAGCCAGACCATCGCGAGATAGCTGACCTGGAAGATGAAGACGATCAGCGTCATGACGTCCTCGGCGAGGAACTCGGGCGCGAACCACCAGTAGCCGAAGACGTCCCGCTCCCAGAGCGAACCCGTGATCACCGCACCGACCATCAGCCCGATCTTGACCAGCACGGAGGCGTGAACGTCGTGGTAGCTGACGCCGCCACGGAAATACGCGATGAGGAACCCGACGCTGACGAAGAACGCCAGGAGCTGACCCAGTGCGAAGATCGGATGAATCAGCGTCCACTTGCTGGCAGCGCGCTTGGTACGCGCGGCCTGCTCTCGGGCATCGGGCATGGGTCCCTCCGCCGTCGATGGTACGCCTTCGCCGCCCGCGGGCTCGGTGATAGCCGTCACCCGGCGCGTCGCGGCGAGAGCGGCCTCGCTAGAGGAACTTGATGCCGAAGAAGTTCACGCGCCCGGTCCGTTCGATCTTGAAGAGAAACGGCGGGATCACGAACGTGGCGATCGCGCTGCCGACGAGCATCACGACGAGAAAGATCAGTACGAACACATCAACTCCCGGAGCCTCGCGCGGGGCGAGGCGAGCGAAGCGAACTAAACGATGAGGGCTTCGAGCGAACGGAGATCGAGCAGCTCGAGCGCCTGGCCGGCCGCGGCATCGCGGACGTATCCCTTTTGCCGGAAGCGCGCCATGTTGCGGGAGACCGTCTCGCGCGCGGTGCCGATCATATTCGCGAGATCCTGATGCGTGACCGGCAGATCGATGCGGACCGCGCCGCCGTCCGTCGCGACGCCGTACTGCTGCGAGAACTTGACGAGCACGCGGGCGAGACGCGACGCGACGTCGCGGCCGCGGAAGTCGTCGAGCAGCGTCAACGCGTCGCTGACCTGCTCCGAGATCCGCTGCATGAACGACGTGAGTCGCTCGGGATGCGCGCGCAGAAACGCTTCGAACGACGCGTTATCGACGGCATAGACGTCGCTCGGCTCCATCGCCTCGACGAAGACTTCCCGCCAATACCCATTGAGTATCGCGCGGTCGCTCCAGATCGATCCCGACTGCAGGATCGTGATGAGAATCTCGCGACCGCTCGCGAGCAGCTTCGTGACCTTCAGCGTCCCCGACGCGCAGTAGAACGTACGTTCCGGCCGCGCTTCGGGATCGGAGAGAACCGCGTCGTTCTCGTAACGGCGAACCGGGGTTGCGACGAACAATTCCGCGAGGGAACGCCCGCTCGTCGCGGCGACGATCGTGGAATCCGGAAGACTCCAAAAAAGATCCAAACTACCTGGTAACCCCCGCCGCCAAATGATCGCCCGGATTCTCTTGGATCTCCGGATGATCAGCGACGGCTTGGACCGGCGTTTGATCGAGCCCTGCTTTCACGAGTGCCGACGGCCATTTGGCGCCCTGATGGCAGGTGTAGCAGGTGACCGCTTTGATGTTCGGCGGCAGATACTTATGGTTGATATCGTCGACCATCGCCCACATGCGATGCGCGATCTTATTCGTCGGATAGTACTGCAACGAGATGAAGTCGGCCGAATTATGGCAGTGCAGGCAGTTCACGCCGAGCGATCGCGCGACGGAGTACATCGAGTTGACCACGTAACCGGCCTGCTTCGTCGACTTATTCGTATAGTCGAGATACTGCACCGGGATCATGTTCCACTTGACGGCCATGTGCGGATTGCCGCGGTGGCACGTGATGCAACCGACGGCGCCGCTCACCTTGTAATCCGGGTAGTCTTTCTTCACGGGCTCGACCCACGCGGTCTGCACGCCGTTCGACATGATCTGCATCGTGCGCGCGATCCGCTTCGTCGGCGTGTCGTACGCGAAGTTTCCGACGTTGTGGCAGTACGTGCACGCGACGCCGAGCGACTGCGTGTAGTACGACATCTGCCCGATCAGCTGCCCGTAGTTGTAGCCCTTGAGGACCTGCACGTTGTAGAGGCGGCCGGGAAGATAGTTCTTCGGCACGGCGGCCGGCTGATCGGCGAAGTTGAGCGGCGCGGCCTGATCGACGGGGCCGTACTGGCCCTTGTAGATCTCCGTCGCGCGCTGGTCGACTTCCGCGCCGTCCTGCGCCGGATTGACGAGCAGGTGCGGCACGGCGACGGCCTTCGTCGGAGCGTTATCGTTACCCGGAGCGGCCTGCGTGTAGTGATATCCGGGATCGGTCATCGAGGTCGGCGTCGGGCTCGTCAGCGGATTCGTCGCGGCCCGTGCGACGTTGATGAGCGGCGAGATCGAACTCGCGACGACGATCGCGGCGGCGATCGATAGTGGCGCGACGAGTTTGCGCATGGTTAGAATCCGCCCTGAGGATTGGTGATACCGGGTGCTTCCTGCTGATTGATACCGACCGCCGGCACGTTCGGCCGGCCGTTGATCGCCGAACGCGTCATCGGGCCGTACTGCTGTACCTCGCCCGCGTCGACCGCCCACACGTACCAATCTTTGACGAGCGTCCCCGTCGTGATGATCCCGATCGACGACGCGAGCACGGTCCCCATCGAGAACCACAGCAGCCAGTCGTGAATCGTTTTCGGATTCGCGTTGAAGCCCATCGTCCAGCGCCAGAAGAGCATCGACTTATGCGAGCCCGAGTGCATGTCTTTGATCTCGGCGTCTTCTTTGTGGCTGCCCTCGGCTGCGGTCGCGAGGATCGTCGCACCGTGCATGCCCCAGAGCATCGTCGAGCCGAAGAGAAAGAAGATCGCGAGCTGATGCCAGGGGTTGTAGTAGAGATTGCCCCACAGCACGCTGAAGTTCTGCGCCCAATCGAGGTCGGAGTTCAAGCCGAATCCGGGCGCCTCGGCCCACGAACCCATCGCGATCGGGCGGAGCAGCCAGATCGTCGTCGTCAGCAAGATCGCGGAGAGCCATGCGTAGAGCATGAACGGCCGCATGTTGTAGCGATGGAGACGATCCCACAGGCGACCCGCCCAGCACGCGACGGACGCGGCCCAGAGGATGAAGTTCAGCTGCCAGAAGCCGCCCTGCATGAGCGACGGCGCGATGCCGAGACCGTCCGGCGGCAAAACTTGTACGTTGGCGAAGTATTTTGCCAGCAGCCACGGGTTGCCTTGCATCTGGGCGACGCCGGCCCAGACGTTGACGAAGAACCCGGCGACGAAGAACAGCACCGACATGATGCCCCAGGTGCCGAGCCAGATCGTGCCGGCCTGCGTGGCCATCCCCATCCGGGCCAGGAGCGGGATGTGGAACGGAACGCCGATCCGTACGCCGAGGGGATCGGACGCGTCGACGGCGCTGGGTCCGGGGACTTCGAAATCTTTGGAGAGCGGACGGGCGAGAATCGTTGCCATGTGCTGATGCCCTTAGTGGAACCAAGGAATCTGAAAGTTCCAGAACTTGACCCAGTCCTGGACGACGGTGCCCGAGGTCAGGATGCAGAGATCCGACATCGTCAGCGTATAGATCGCGAGCCAGAACCCGAGCACGTGAATGCCGAGTTCGCCGATCGAATAGCCGACGTAGTCGCGCCAGAAGTTGTCTTCCGTCTCCGTCTCGACCATCGAGTCCGCGTTCGTGTTATACGTCCCGAGGATGGCGCCGGCGTGCATGGCGAGCACCATCGCGGTCAGGAAGAACCCGAGAATCGCATATGCGTGGAACGGGTTGAGGTAGAAATTCAGATAGCGGAAGCCCGTATTGGACACCCACGTGAGGTGGCCCGTGAATCCGAGATCGAAGCCCTCGCACCAGCAGCCCATGAGCAGCGGCCGGATGATCTCCAGAATGACGAACGCCGAGATCGCGAAACTGAACATGATGGGCACGTGATAGCCCATCTCGAGTTTCCGGCAGATCTCGACTTCGCGCAGCGCCCACGCTACGAACGCGATCGTCGCGAAGACGATGATGAGCTGCCAATCGCCGCCCTGGTAGAAGGGCGCGAAATGCAGTCCGTTCGCGCGCAGCGGCGACTGAATCGTCACCCGGAGCAGATCGCCGTCGCGCTGTGCGGCGATCCCGAGCATGATGATGAGGATCCCGAAAATCGTCGCCCCGACGCTGAGCGCGCCGAAGATACCGACGTAATATCGTCCGACCCAAAAATCGAACGGGTCGTCGCCGAAGATGTCGGCGAGGAACGTTCCGCCGCGCTTGCGATAGACGCCTTCGAAACTGAGCATGATGCCTCTCTATCCCAATAGCACGCGGACGGACGCTCCAGCGCCGCCGCTCATCGATGACCGCCTGAGGTCGACTATCCTTATTTAGCGCCCGGCGCCGGTGCCGGTGCGGTGACCTGCGTCGCAGTCTGCGGGAAGATCCAGTTGTATTTGGGCGACGAGAGCACGATGAAGTGAATCAGGAACGCGACCACGAGACCCGCGGCGGCATAGGCCGCGAGAACGGCGCGAAAGTTGTAGCTCTTACGAACCATCATATCAATCGATCTCCCTTACCACGGCCGCCACAGCCACACGAATATGTGGGCGATGACAGCGACGACGAAAAACACCCACGAGCCCCAGACGGTCAGCGAATGCTGCGTCCAGTCCCCGTTGTCGAAAAACGGACGGTACACTTCGGGAACTTGGTCGTTCCCGATCTCGTACACGCCGGCGAGCGACGGATCTAGTGAAGCCATGCTTGGCGCTCCCTCCTCGGATCGAGGGCGCCTGAGCGGCGGCTCCTCGAGGAGTAGCGTATCAGCTTCCGGGTGACCGGCGGTGTAGTCGCTGCTACCAGACCGGGGATTGATTCAGCGGGCGACCGCGAGCGCGACGGCCGTCGCGAGCTTCGAACGGAGCGGCACGAACGCGCGTCGCCGGAAGACGTCGTAGCCGTTGCGCTCGATGCGCTCGAGAATCCGGCGGTAGAGCGAGAGCGCGACCCGAACCGTGTAGCGCGAGTCGGGCGAGAGCAGGGCGATCCCGGGCTCGGCCTGCGCGTACAGCGCGCGGACGCGATCGATCTGAAAGCGCATCAGCTCCACGAACGCGGGATCGACGACGCCTTCGAAGATGCGCGCCTCCGCGTAGCCGAATCGCTCGAGCTCCTGCACGGGCAGATACACGCGACCCATGGCTGCGTCTTCGCCGACGTCCCGCAGGATGTTCGTCAGCTGCATCGCGCGGCCGAGGACGATGCCGTAGCCGAACGCCTCCTCGGACGCGTGCCCGAGGATCGGCGTGACGAGCAGACCGACCGTCGAGGCGACGAGGTAGCAGTATTCGCAGAGCGAGTCGTACGTCGCGTACCGGCGGATCGTGATGTCCATCCGCGCGCCGCGCAAGAGCGCGAGCGCGGGGGCGGTCGGGATCCCGAACCGCCGCGCGGAATCGGCGTAGGCCACGAGCGTCGGCTCGGCCTCGCTGCCGTCGAGCGCCTCGAGCAGCGCCCGTTCGAGCCGGTCGAGCGCCCCGAGCCGGTCCCCGGCCGGGGCGATCCGGTCGACCAGATCGTCGGCCGTGCGGCAGAACGCATAGACCGCCCAGACCGCGCGGCGTTTTTCGGGCGCGAGAAAGAGCGACGCCAGATAGAACGTCTTGGACGCGACCCGCGTGATCTCGCGACAGGCGGCGTAGGCGGCCTCGAGGTCGTCCTTCCGGGCGACGCGGGAGACGGCGCGGCTGCCGAGCGGTTTCTCGTCGTTAGGAGCGAGCACCGGCCGCCCCGCCCCGACCGGGCCGAAATGCGACGCTTCGGGGTTCGATCAGATCACGAACTCCTGTTTGCCCGCGACCGTCGGCATATCGACGGCCGTGAGGCCGGCACGGATGATCTCCTCGTACATGTAGCGCATGCTCGCGGTCATCGGGACGATCGTCGCGGAGACGCGCTCGCCGTCGTACGAAGCATCTCGGATCGCGGGCGACGCGTCGAGATTGCCGACGAGCGCGAGCGCCTGAACGTCGCGGCCGGAGAGGTTGCGCACCGGAACCGAGATCGCGACGGAAGTCGCGACGGAGAGCCCGCGCTTCGCCAGCTTACGCATGATGAAATCGATGTTTCCCGGAAACTGCAATTGAAGCGTCGCGGTCCCGCCGGCCGCGTCGACCGCGATCTCGGCCGCACCGGGCGTTTCGTCCAGGATCTTGAGCACGTCGGCGACGCTCTGCGGGGTCGGAACGACGACGGGGATGGTCAACGCGGCGAAGGCAGCCATGGGGAAACCCTCCAGTGCTCGGACGTACGGGATCGTACGCTGCCGAACGTAGCGGTTCGGTGATTGGGCGCACGCAGGCCGGCCCCGTGTGCGAAGAATGGGATTGTAGCAGTCGCGCTTGCGAGAAGGTTGTAGTCTAGACGCCATGCCCCCGCTTCCGATCACGCCCGCCACGAACATTCGCGAACTCGTCGAGTCGCTCCCGATCGCCCGCGAGGTGCTCGAGGGCTTCGGCCTGCGGTGCTCCGGGTGCGGGGTCAATGCGTATGAGACGCTCGAAGCCGGTGCGAAAGCACACGGGCTGCGCGTCGATCCCATCGTCGCCGCGCTGACGCAGGCCCAGCGGGCCGGACGGGTGCCGACGATCTCGAACGACGACCGCCGGCCGCAGGTCGGGGCGCCCGGACCCTTCGTTCGCCGCGGCACCTTCAAGGCCGTCGTCCCGATCATGTCGGGCAAGGGCGGGGTCGGCAAATCTCTGACGACCGCGCTCCTCGCGGTCGGCCTCCGGCGCGCGGGAAAGCGGGTCGGGATCCTCGACGGCGATATCACCGGACCGTCGATCCCGCGCTTCTTCGGCCTGCGGACGCCGCTCGACATCGAGAAGGATCCCAACGAAAAGCCCGACGCGCAGGGCCGGACGCGTCCGCTCTTCGTCCCGGCGACGACTCGCGCCGCGATCGAGGTCGTGAGCGCGAATCTGCTCACGCCCGAGGAAGACACCGCGATGATCTGGCGCGGCCCGATCCTCTCGGGCGTGCTGCGGCAGTTCTACGAGCAGACGCTCTGGAGCGACCTCGACGTGCTGCTGATCGATCTGCCGCCGGGGACGTCGGACGCGCCGCTCACGGTCCTGCAGTCGCTCGCGATCGACGGCGTCGTCCTCGTGACGATGCCGCAAGCCCTCGCGACGATGATCGTGCGCAAGGCCGCGAATCTCGTCCATCAGCTCAAGAAGCCCGTCCTCGGCGTCGTCGAGAACATGTCGTACTTCGTCGCGCCCGACACGGGCGCGCGGTACGAGATCTTCGGGCCGTCGTACGCGCAGCAGGTGGCCGATCTCGCCCGCGCGCCCGTCTTCGCTCGGATGCCGCTCGACCCCGAGCTGCTGCGGCTCGCGGATGCCGGGCGGATCGAGGAGACCGAGTCGCCGCACGCGGACGCCCTCGCCGCGGCGCTGCTCGCGTCGCTCGCCGCCGTCCCCCCGAAGCCCCGCGAGACGATCTCGATCATCTGAGCGAGCGCAGGAGCGGTTCCGCATCGACGCCGCTCGCGACGAGCAGCCCCGTGAGGAAGCGATCGTCGCTCGCGTCGCGGACCGCGTAGGGCAGTCGTCCCGGCGTATCGGCCGCGCAGCCCGCCTCGAGCGCGCGGGCGAGCTGCGCGACCGTCACCCCCGCCGGCGGATCGACCGGCACGACGCGCCCGGCGGCCGCCGGCGGTTCGCGCCCGGCGAGGCACGGCATCGAAGGGGAATCGTGGGCGAAATCGTCGCCGCCGCCGGGGTATGCGGCGAGCGATCGATGGGAGCCGTCGAAGCCGACGACGTCGAGCGAGAAGTGCGGGGCGCCGCCGCGCGCGGCATCGGCTGCGGTCGCCCGCGTCCGCAGCAGGACGACCCAGGTGCCGCTCCCGGGTGGAAACGGGAGCGCCCGCCGCGAGCCCAGGAGCGCGGCGACGATCTGCTCGGCGTCCGCGGCGATCGGCGGCCACGATCCGGCCGGCTCGCGACCGAGCCCGGCGCGCAACGCCGCGAGGCCCGGCACGTACGAATCGGCGACGTCGAGCGAGGCGAACGCCG
>CAZZZK010000031.1:0-4532 GCA_964658555.1 Vulcanimicrobiota bacterium
CCGTCGCGGCGCGACGATGCCGCACTTCGAAGCGTGGCTCGCGCTGCGCGGCTTGCGGACGCTCGCGCTGCGGATGGAACGCCACGCCGCGAACGCCCGTGCGGTCGCGCGCTACATCGATGCGCGGCCGGCCGTGCTCGCGACGTACCATCCGTCGCTTCCGGCGCATCCGCAGCACGCGCTCGCGGCGCGGCTGTATCCGCGCGGCACGGGCGGCATCGTCGCGTTCGATCTCGAGAGCGCCGCCGCCGTCGACACGTTCCTGCGCGCGCTCGAGACGATCGCGATCGTGCACAGCCTCGGCGAGGTCGCGTCGACGATCAGCTATCCGAGCGTCAGCTCGCACCGGACGATGCCCGCGTCCGAACGGCGCGCGCTCGGCATCGGCGAGGGGACGCTGCGGCTCTCGGTCGGCATCGAGAGCGCGAACGACATCATCGCCGATCTCGAGAACGCGTTCGCGGCGGTCGACGAGGGCGCGTACGTGCGCCGCGCCGGCTAAGCCGCAGCCTCGCCGCGGGTCAGCCGCGCGGTTTCGCGCCCGCGTTCGCGACGACGTCGCTGCTCGGACGGGTGAGGATCTTGCCGCGCGTCCCCTGCACGCCGATGAGGACGTCGCAATTCGCCTGCGCCGCGATCACTTCGATCGGACGCGCGAGCGGCGCCCCCGCGTAGCGGCCTTCGCGATAGGCGCCGAGGAGGATGAGGTGGGCGTCGGTCGTCTTCGCGAGATCGAGCGCGCCGGCCGCGACCTGCCGCGCGCGCACGACCTCGGTCCGGATCTCGACGTTGTTCTTACGCGCGATCGATTCCGCGATCTGCAGCACGCCGAGCGCTTCGCGGTGTTCGGCCGGCATCTCCGCATTGACGGGGAGCGTGTGCGGGACTTCGATGACGTAGGCCGCGAGCAGCTGCGCGCGCTCGCGGCGGGCGACGCGGCACGCGAGCGACATCATGTGCTCGGAGTGGATCTCCGTGGAGTAGACGACGATGATGCCGCCCATCATCTCGTCGACGTCGCGCTCGGTGACGACCGCCGCCCGCTCCGCCGTCGAGACGGGCGGATGGAGCATCCAGTAGAGCGTCGCCGAGATCGAGGCGAGCACGGCGAGCGCGAGCATCACGCCGACGAGATGGACCTCGATCGCCGCGACGAGCATCAGCGGCGGCTCGCCGCGCGCGCGTCGCGGATGCGCAGCGCGCCGAGCCCGATCATCGCGCAGCCGAGCACGACGCCCGGGAGCGCCGTGACGTGCGGGCCCGCGACCGAGAACATCCGCACGACGATCGTCGTTCCGAAGACGACGAAGAGGCCGCCGCTGTAGATTTTCGCGCGCGCGTAGGCGCCGCTGCCGACGAGACGCTTCACGGCGCCGCCGCGCCCGCGGCGGCGGCGGCGCGCTCGTCCATCCGCTGCACGTTGATGAGATACTCGTCCATGATCTCGAGCTCGCCCGCCTCGCGCAGGATGTTGATCTGCGCCTTGCGCCAGTCGTGTTTTTGCGACCGGAAGACCGGCAGCTTCTTCCGGCGGCGATAGAACGCGTATCCCAAGATGCCGAGCACGATCCAACTGGGCCCCGCGATCCGGCCGATCGCGTGCGTGAGCATCGTGAACACGAGGATCGAAACGATCCCGATGAAGCCGATCACCGCGACGACGGGGAACTCGACCCGATTGCCCTTGTACGTGAACGGGATGTTGAGCGGCATCTTGAATTTGCGCGGGCTCTGCGAATCGTTGAGCCGCAGCGCGATGAGCGCGATGAAGACGAACGAGTAGCTCGCCGCGGCACCGAACGCGTAGAGGTCGCCGAGGAACGTGATGCCGTCTTCGCCGCGAAAGAGCCGCGCGTAGAGCGGCTGCATCCCCGTGAAGAGACTCGGCAGCGATGCGAAGACGAGCTCGAACACGCCGACGCTGCAGAAGACCGCGATCGAGACGACGGGCGTCCGGAAGCGCGGATGCACGCGCTGGAAGAGGCTCGGCAGCAGCTGCGTCCCGCTCATCGCGTAGGCGATGCGCGAGCTGCCGAACACGCCCGAGTTACTCGAGATCAGCAGCAAGATCGCACCGAGGACCGGGACGTAGAGCGCCGCGAGTGCGCCGAAATACGGGACGTTCGCGGCGAGGACGGCGACGGCCGCGCCGTTGTTGTCCTGATTTCCGAGATAGTGGAAGAGCTGCTGCGCGTGCCCGTTCGCGTCGAGCGGGAGCGGATGCCACGGCGTCATGCCGAGCGCGAGATTGGAATACGCGAGCGCGAAGATCAGGATCGTGAGGATCAGGCTGATCGACGTACGCGGGATGACGGAGGCCGGGCGCTGCGTCTCCTGCGCGGCCTGCGAGATCGACTCGAGGCCGACGAACGAGATGATCGCGAGCGAGACGCCGTTCATCAGCGCGAACGGCGTCGGCCACGCGACCGTCATCGTGTGCACGAGCAGATCGGGATCGAACGCGAAGAGAAAGCCGAAGAAGAGGATCGAGGTCTCGCTCACGACGTCGAGCCCGCTGACGAGCTCGTTGAACGCGCTCGATTCGCGCACCCCGATGATGTTGAGCACCGCGAGCCCGACGATGATCCCGAGCACGACGAGGAAGTGCGTCCACGGGTGCGCGGTAAAGCTGAGCACCGGCACGAGTTTGCTCAGATAATCGATGCAGCTCCACGCGAAGAGCACGATGTCGATCGTGAAATCGAGCAGCACGGCCCAGCCCGCGATGAAGCCGAAGATATCGCCGAGGCCGCGAAAGACGAAGTACTGTCCGCCGCCCGCGACGGGATAGGCCGCGGCGAGCTCCGTGTACGCGAGGCCGATGCAGACGTAGACGAGTCCGGCGAACAGGAACGCGACGTTCGAGGCGCCCGCCGCCGCGCCGAGGACGAGTCCGAGGCCGACGAAGATATCCGCACCGACGTCGGAGTAGCCCCACGAGAAGCTGCCCCAAGGAGTGACCGAACGGCGGAGCGTCGGCCCGTCGCCGGCCTTGGTGGCAGCGCTAGCCGTCATCGGCCCAACGGTATCCGACGGCTCTGCGAAAATCCTGCGCGCGAGGCCTTCACGCGAACGCGTCCCGAACGAGCCGCACGCGTTCGCCGTCGATCGCGAGAACGTCGAAACGCGCCGTCGCATCGGGCGCGACGAACTGCCGGTAATCGGCGGCCGCCGCGCGCAGCCGCTTGCGTTTGCGCGCGTCGACCGCTGCGAGCGCGGAGCCGTACGTGTGCGAACGGCGCGCCTTCACCTCGACGAACGCGAGCAGCGGGCCGTCCCACGCGACGATATCGATCTCGCCGCTCGGGCCGCGAACGTTGCGTGCGACGATCCGGTAGCCCGCGGCCGTCAGATACGCCGCCGCGCGCTCTTCGGATGCGGAGCCGTACCGCTGCCGGCCGTTCACGCGGGCGCGTCCGGGACGGGCAGCCCGAGCGCCTCGCGCACGCGCCGGAAGTCGCGGCGATGGTGTTCGCAGGGTCCGTGCGTCCGAAGTGCGGCGATGTGTCGCGCCGTCGCGTAGCCCTTGTGCTCGGCGAAGCCGTAATGCGGATGGAGCCGGTCGAGTTCGACGAGCAGCTCGTCGCGGTGGACCTTCGCGACGATCGAGGCGGCGGCGACGGTCGCGCATTTCGCATCGCCCTTGATGACGGGAAGCTGTTCTCCCGCGTACGATCGGATGCGCACGGCGTCCGTCAGCAGAAACTCGGGTGCGATCGCGAGCGCCGCGAGCGCGCGCTCCATCGCGAGGACGCTCGCCCAATAGATGTTGAGCGTCTCGATCTCCGCGACCGAGGCCGAGCCGATCGCCCACGCCGCGGCTCGCTCTCGAATCCGTGCGGCGAGTTCGACCCGGCGGTCGTGCGGCACGCGTTTGGAGTCGTCGAGGCCGGGCAGCATCAGCGGCCCGGCGGTGACGACGCACGCCGCGACCACGGGGCCGGCGAGCGGGCCGCGGCCGACTTCGTCGATCCCGCCGACGAGCGTGAGACCGCGCGCGCGCGCCTCGGCTTCGAAGCGATGCAGCCGCACGAGGCGGCGCCGTTCGCGTTCGCGCGCGAGCCGGCGCGTGCGGGCGGGGTCGGTCACGGGAGCGGTGCCTCGAGCGTCATGCGTCCGAATCGTCCGTCGTTCCAATCTTTGATGTACGCCCAGGCGGCATTGTGCGTATTCACGATGTTACCGCGCTGCATGAAGCCGCGCGATTGCGCGTACGTGTCCAAATCGGGAACGCCGCCGAGCCCGGCGTTCGCGGCCCACGTGCCGAAGCGGCGTACCACGTCTTCGGCATCGAAGCGCGCGCGGGGCACGGCGCCGACGAGCGCGAGCTTCCATTGCCGTTCGTAGGTATCGATGCGGGGCACGAGGATCCCCGCGGTGTCCATGATCTCGAGCGGGCCGATCCGGAACCACTGCCGCGCGCGCGTCACGCCGGCCCGGTCTTCGGCACGGGCGACGTTGCGGCCGGCGACCGCATTGATCGCCGTCGACTTCCCGGCCCGTAACGTGCTGCAGATTCAAGGCGCGGTCCG
>CAZZZK010000031.1:4542-14812 GCA_964658555.1 Vulcanimicrobiota bacterium
GTTTGGGATCCCGATGACGATCGCGCGCGCGTGCCGGCGTCCGGAGCCGAGCGTTTCGAGCGCGGCCTTGAGGCGCGCGACGCCGCCGCGATCCTTCGCATCGATCGCGAGCGCGTCGCGCCCCTCGCGGCGATACGCGGCGAGCCAGGCGTCGGTCGCCTTCGGATCGGCGAGCTGCGCGCGCGTCAGCACGAGCAGCCGCGGGCGCTTGCCGGTGAGCTTCGCGAGCGCGGGATTCGTGCCGGCGGACGGCACGCGCGCATCGACCACCTCGACGACGACGTCGATCGCCCGGATATCCTCACCGAGGCGCCGCATCGCGGTCGCCATGTGGCCCGGAAACCACTGAATCGTCGTCTCCCACTCGTTCTCAGCCACGCGCGAGGCCTCGAACCCGCGCGAGAGCCCGCACCCGGCGCGCGAACCGCGCGTCGGGTGCCAAGGCGGTCGCGACGAGGCCGATCGCCGCGGGCGGCCAGAGCGAGGCGAGCGCGCGGCCTTCGATATCGCCCGCGCGTACGAAGCCCCACGCGCGCGAATCTTCGCTGCCCGGACGATCGTCGCCGAGGACGAAGTACGATTCGCTCGGCACGACGACCGGCGCGAGGCTGCGCGCGTCGCGCAGCGTCACGTACGGTTCGCCGAGCCGTACGCCGTTGCGCTCGACGATACCGCGATCGATCGCGATGCGGTCGCCCGCGATCCCGATGACGCGTTTCACGTAGAGCGCGACGCCCGCGCGTTCGTGCCGGAAGGCGACGATCTCGCCGCGCTCGGGCGTGCCCGAGCGAACGTCGACGAGGACGAACGCATCCGGCTGCAGCGTCGGCACCATCGACCGGCCGTCGACGCGATCGATCCGAAGCGCGAAGAAGGCGAAGGCGATGCACGCGATGAGCGCGAGTTGCCACGCGATCCGAAGGCCGATCCGGACGCGCACGGGCAGATGCACGTCGCGTCGGATTCGCGAGCGGCACCGGGCCTCCCGCGGCCGCGCTCGCCGTCAGCGCAGGACGTGGATGCGATCGAGCGGATAGAAGACGAGGAAGGCACGCCCGGTGAAGCTCGCGGGCTTCCCCTGCTGCGGCCCGCTCGCAAAATCGCCGTGGAGTTGCGCGAAGCCCCAGATGTGCGAATCGTCGGAGTTGTTCCGGTTATCGCCCATCATGAAGTAGCAGTTCGGCGGCACCGTGTCGGGCGACGTCCACTGCGAACGCGGCGGAATGTTCGCCTGACTCGGATCGATCGGCGAACCGTCGACGTAGATGCCGTAGTTCTTGATCTCGAGTTCGTAGGCGGGCTTCTGCGCTTCGTACGGTTCGTTCAGTGCCGTACCGTTGCGGTAGACGATCCCGCCGTGGATGCGAAGCGTATCGCCCGGGCTCGCCATCAGCCGCTTGATGAAGTCGTTATCCGTCTGGACGGGCGGCATGAAGACGACGATATCCTGATCGTGCGGCCGCGTGAGCCGGTATTCGAATTCGTTGACGAGCAGGACGTCGTGAATCTGCAACGTCGGGATCATCGATCCCGACGGAATGTAGAACGTCCGGACGACGAACGTGATGAGGAAGAGCGCTACCAGGCCCGCGACGATGAACGCGTCGAGATACTCTTTGACGACCGTCGAGAACGACGAATCGCCGCTCGTGCGGGCCGCGCCGACGGGCGCCCCCGCGCCGACCGCGGCGCCGCTCCCGGCCGCCGCCGGCCGGAACGTCATCGCCACGCGGACGACGGCCAAGACGCAGATGAGGCCGAAGAGTTCGAGCGGGGTCACGCTAGGCGCGAACGGCTTTCTTCTCTTTGATGCGCGCGGCCTTACCGATCTTGTCCGACAGATAGTAGAGGCGGCTGCGGCGCACGATGCCGCGCTTCGTCACTTCGATCTTCTCGACGCGGGGGCTGTGGACGAGGAACGACTTGTCGACGCCGATCCCGTGGGAGATGCGACGGACGGTGATCGTCTCGCCGATCTGGCCGCCGCGGCGAACCGTGACGACGCCCTCGAACATCTGCGTGCGCTCTTTGCCGCCCTCGACGATTTTCGAGAAGACCTTGACCGTATCGCCCGGGCGGAACTCCGGAATGCCGGCCTTGAGCTGCTCTCGTTCGAGAAGATCGATGACGTTCATGATTTCCTTAGCCTACACGCGCGACGCGAGCGTAGCGAAGCTCCCGTCAGGACAACCTCGGGATCATAGCACGGCCCGCTTGCCGCTGGCAACGCCGCAGACGGCCCGCGATCATTCGCCGGCGAGATCGGGCCGCCGCGCGCGCGTCCGTTCGCGCGACTGCTCGCGGCGCCAGGCCGCGATCTTCGCGTGGTCGCCCGAGAGCAGGACCTCGGGCACGTCGAGCCCGCGAAAGGCCGCCGGACGCGTGTAGGCGGGCGCGTCGAGGGCGCCCCGCGCGAAGGACTCGGATGCGAGCGACTCGTCGCTGATCGCCCCGGCGACGAGGCGGACCGTCGCGTCGAGGACGGCGAGCGCCGGAATCTCGCCGCCCGTGAGCACGAAATCGCCGAGCGAGATCTCCTCGGCGCCGTAGAGCGCCGCGAGGCGTTCGTCGATCCCCTCGTAATGGCCGCACACGATCACGAGGCGTTCGAGGGCGGCGAACCGCTCGGCCGTCGCATGACGGAAGGGGCTGCCCGCGGCCGACGTGATCGCGATCGTCCGCCGCTCGCCGGGCGGCGCGTCCGCGAGGATCGCATCGAGGGCACGCGCGAGCGGCTCGATGCGGAGTACCATCCCCGGGCCGCCCCCGAACGGGCGGTCGTCGGCGCGTTCGCTCGGGTCGAGCGCATCGAGCAGGTGGTGGAGCCGGATCGTGACGAGGCCGCGTTCGTGCGCCCGGCCGACGATCGAGAGCCCGATCGCGGGCGCGAACATCTCGGGGAAGAGCGTGACGACGTCGATGTGTAATTCGGGCACGACGCGATGTTCGCCCTCGATCGACTGCTCGCCGTGTTGCGCCGCCCGGGTTCCGCCCCGTCCGCCGGGCGCGGTGAGGCCGGGTCCGCCTACGACGTAGGCGTTCGGGCCCTCGCCCGCGGCGATGCGGCCGCGGCGCTCGCGCGCTTCGACGCCACCCTCGCCGAGCTACGGGGCTCGCCGGACGGAGCCGGTCTCGACCGTCCGGCGGCCGTACGGCGCGCGGCGATCGCGAACAAGCGCGGCGTGGCTCTCGTCGCCCTCGGGCGGAGAGACGAGGCGCTGGCCGCGTTCTGCGACGCGCTCGATGCGGACGAACGGGCCGCGCCCGCGCTCGTGAACCTCGGCAACCTGCTCGTCGAGGACGGTCACGCGTCGGATGCGGTCGACTACTATCGGTCCGCGATCGCCTGCGACGACGGATACGCGCCCGCGTATCGCAATCTCGGCATCGCGCTCAAGCGGCTCGGGCGGCGGGGCGAAGCGGTCGGGGCGTTTAGAGCGGCGGTACGCCGCGAGGCGAAACGCAACGCGCGTTCGTGATCTCGTCGAGATATTCGAAGAGCTGCGGCAGCGAGATGCTCTCGAGCTTCGATTTGTCGACGATGCCCTCGCTCTCGTCGCCTTCGTCGCGAATGTAACATCGAGCCTCGACGTCGCCCGGCGTCTCGCTGAGGAACGAAACGGCGAACCCCTTGCCGAGCGTTTCATCGTAGATGCGTAGCGCGGACGGGTTCAGAATCTCGATGCTGTGCGAGGAGTTGTGCGCGTCGAAAATCGTAATGGTGAGGTAATCGCGATTGACGACCTCGATCGAGCCGACGACGAACGTGTTTTTCGTCGAGAAGAACTCATGACCGCGCTTGTTCCGGGACGAGACCTCATAGAAGACGCGATGATGCACGAAGCGGCCCAAGATCTTGCGCAGCGTCGAGATCGAGGCGAGCGTCTCGGTTCGGTTTCCCCGCGTGTAGATGATCTTCAAGCGACGGCAACTCGTCCTTACGGCTATGGTCGCCTCGGAGGCGGGTGCGGAGCGTTAGACGGGTGGAAGGAGGAGTCCTGTGCTCTCGCCGGCTGACATGCTCATCCTCGGCGCCGCGGCCCTGATGTTCTTCGGCCCCGATCAGCTTCCCAAAGTGGCGCGGCGCGCCGGCAAGGTCGTGCGGGACGTTCAGGCGACCTCGCAGTCGTTCATTCGTGAGATGGAGCGCGCGGGCGACGAGCCCGAACCCGCCAAGCACGACTGGTCCGCCATGCACGCCGATTACAATTCGGCCCCGCCCGGCGGACGCCACGGCGAGGACGCCACCCGCACGGGCGGCAACGGCGCGACGGCCGTCATGCCCGCGACGCGCGATCTCGACGCCCCGAAACACCTCCACCCGGACGATGCTCTCGCCTACTTCGACTGGGCCCAAGAGGCGACCCCGCCCCATGCCCCCGACCCCCCGCCGCGCCACATGGCCCCCGAAGATCCGATCGCCGGCCCCGCGCCCGGCATTCCGCCGACCAACCCCCACCCAACCGACCGCCCCGCCTAACCCGCCGCCCGCCGACATAGCCGCCGCCCGCGCTCGTCGCCGCACCCGTCGACGCAGCAACGCCCGCGCTCGTCGACAATCGTCATCGCGGCCCGCGCTCGTCCGAGCACCCATCGTCCCGAGCTCCTCCGAAGTCCCGCCCCCCGCGCTAGTCCGACGAACCCCACCCCGCGACGATCGGAAATCTCGCTCAGCCGCGGAAAAGAAAAGCGCCGTCCACGCAACGGCGCCTCATGCATTACCCCCGCTCGAGGCGGGTCGCAATTCGTCCGAATCTAGGAGGCGAGGGCCGCAGCGTCCTTCGGTACGCAAGGCCCTCGCCGACGACGAGCTCGGGCGCATTGCGACCCGCCCCGCTAAACGTTGAAGCGGCTGCGCAGCTCGTTCACGCGGCTCTCGACGAGGGCGCGGGCTTGGACTTGGAGCTTCTCTTTTTGATCGTCGGGCAGGCGCGTGTAGACGATGTAGCCGACGGCGGATGCGACGCCGCCGAGCAGCCCCGCGAGCGCCGCGCGGCCGGCCTCGTTCGATCCTGCCGCGGCGGCCGCCTTACGATCGGCACTCGTGTAGATCGTGCCGGTCTTCGGAGTATCGCTCGGAATCGACGTATACGAATCGCTCATTGCCGGGTCCCCATTCGCGCTGACGTGCGGCGATTACCCTTCTTCGCGCTCGTGAATGACGCGCACGTGTTCGGGATATTGCAGCGCGATGCGCTCGACGGACAGGGCCGCCGTTTCCACGATCGCGCCGGTCGCCGCATCGCCCCGCGAGCGCGGCCACGCGAGGCTCAGGCGTCCGTTTTCGCGCGCGGCTTCGATCTCGACGTGCGCGACCTCGGCGAGCCCGAGCCAGGCGGCTTGGAGGACGGTGGAGACCGCCGCGCAGACGACGTCGTCGCCGCTCTCGGCCCAGCCGGCGTGACCGGTCGCTAAAAACGAAGACAGCCGGTCGCGGCTGTCCTTACGAATGTGAACTTCGACCACGGAGAGTTACGCGGGCAGATCGATCTTGTCGATCCGCACCTCTGCGAAACGCTGACGGTGACCGACGAGCTTGCGAACGCGCTTCTTCGGCTTGTATTTGAAGACGAGGATCTTCTTATCTTTCGCCTGGCGAAGCACGGTGCCGCGGACGACGGCACCCGCCACGAGCGGATACCCGACGGTCACGGCGGAGCCGCCGGCACTGGTGAGGACGACCCGGTCGAACGCGATCTCTGAACCGATCTCACGATCGATGGCGTCGCAGCGAATGGTGTCGCCCTCACTGACGCGGAACTGCTTTCCGTCCGCTTCGATGATTGCGTACATAACTGAGGGATTCTATCAGAGCGCGGCGCGATCGGTCAATGGCGATCGAGACCGCTCGGCCGGGCGCTACGCCGCCGCTTCGACGGCGACCGGCCCGTCCTCGAGTTTGAGCGTCAGGCACTTCGCGGAACCGCCGGCCTTTTGAAACTCGGACAGGTCGGTCGTGAGGACGTCGTAGCCCGCGGCCTTGAGTTGCGAGCGGAGGCGCGGCGATGCGGCGTGCATGACGAGTGTTTCGCCGATCTCGACGGAGTTGCAGGCGAAGGCCGCCGCGTCTTCGAGCCCGACCTCGATGAGCAACTCCGGCTCGACGATCCGGCGAAGCAGCTTCTGGGCGTGCGGCGAGAACGCGCCCATGTGGGCCATGACGTGACCGCTCCCGAGCGGGCAGAGGCACGTATCGAGATGGTAGAACCGATCGTCCACGAGGAAGAGCGGGAGCGTCCGGATGCCGAGCGTCTCCGAGATCTGCAGCGACGCGACGCGTTCCGTGCGCCACCCGTATCCCATGTAGAGCAGCGGTAGCCGCCGATCGAACAGCGCGTCGCCCGCACCCTCGAAGAAGGTCGAGTGCAGGAAGGTCGTCGCGAACCCGTGCTTAGCGAGCGCCGCTCGATACGGATTCTGCTCGCGGCGCCGTTCCTCGAAGCGGAACGAGCTCACGATCGCCACCTTCCCGCTGACGAGCGCGGCGTTCGCCGTGAAGACGAGGTCGGGCAAGCCGGGTAGCGGATCGACGAGTTCGATGCGGACGTCGCCCGCGCTTCGGAAGGTGTCCACGAGCCGTTCCCATTGGCGCACCGCATCCGGAGTCGGCTCGCCGACGTGCGTCGTCATCCACGGATTGATGTCGTACGTCACGCCGAAATTCGTCGGGGGACACATCAAGAGCGTCGTCATGGTCCACCTATTCTAGGGAGAACGAAGCGGCGTGAAAACGGCCGAACGGTACACCCGCGCCCGTCAGTCGTCGATGAAGATCTCGTCCCCCGCGACCCGGACGGGATAGGACCGGATCGGTTCGATCGCGGGCATCGTCAGGGCGGCTCCGTTCGTCACGTCGAAGTACGCGCCGTGCCGCGGGCATTCGATCCGGCAGCCGTCGAGTTCTCCGCCGTCGAGCTCGCCGCCGTCGTGCGAGCAGAGGTCGTCGATGGCGTAGACCGTGCCTTCGACGTTGCACAGGAGAACCGGGTTTCCGGCACGTTCGACACGCTTCGTCGTGCCGGGCGGGATCGCGGAGAGCCGAGCGGCGGGTCGTGCGGACGTCGAGTCGTTCATACCCTCCCCGTTCGCGCCGTTCGCCCACGAAGCCGCCGGAAACGCGGCGTCGAGCCGGATCGCTGACGAGCCGAGCGCTCCTGCCGTCGGAGGCGCGTGACCGTATCGCTCCCGGCCTCGTTCGGGGCTCCGAGGATGCGAAAAGGCCCCTCGGGAGCCCGAGGAGCCTTTCGCCGTCGACGTCGGTCGACCGCGCGGATCTAGCCGACCGCGCCTTCCATCTCCATCTTCACGAGGCGATTGAGCTCGACCGCGTATTCCATCGGCAGCTCCTTGACGAAGAAGTCGAAGAATCCGTTGACGATCATCGCCGTCGCGTCGGCTTCGCTCAGGCCGCGCGACATCGCGTAGAAGAGCTGCTCTTCGCCGATCTTCGAGACGCTCGCCTCGTGTTCGACCGTGCAGTACTGCTGGTCGATCTTCATGGTCGGCTTGGTATCGCTCGAGGAGAGCTCGTCCATGATCAGCGCGTCGCACTTGACGCGCGTCTTCGCGCCGACCGCGGCCGGGAAGATCTCGACGAGGCCGCGATAGGTCGTCTTGCCGCCGTGCGCCGAGCACGACTTGTTCGTGACGACCGACGTCGTGTTCGGTGCGGCGTGGATGATCTTCGCGCCCGCGTCCTGGTGCTGGCCGTCGCCGGCGAACGCCATCGAGAGGATCTCGCCGCGCGCGCCCTCACCCATCAAATAGATCGCGGGGTATTTCATCGTGAGCCGCGAGCCGATATTGCCGTCGACCCACTCGACGACCGCGTTCTTCTGCGCGACCGCACGCTTCGTCACGAGATTGAAGATGTTCCGGAACCAGTTCTGGATCGTCGTGTAGCGGATCGAGGCGCCTTCCATGGCGATCAACTCGACGACGGCGCTGTGCAGCGAGGCGGTCGAGAACTGCGGTGCGGTGCAACCCTCGATGTAATGGACCTTCGAGCCCTTATCCGCGATGATCAGCGTTCGCTCGAACTGTCCCATGTTCTCGGTGTTGATGCGGAAGTACGCCTGGAGCGGCGCCTTCACTTCGACTCCCGGCGGAACGTAGACGAACGAGCCGCCCGACCACACGGCCGAGTTGAGCGCCGCGAATTTATTGTCGCCCTGCGGGATGACGGTCGCGAGATACTTCTTGACGATCTCCGGATGCTCGCGCAGCGCCGTGTCCATGTCGCAGAAGATCACGCCGTCCTTCGTCAGGTCCTCGCGGATCGAATGGTACACGACTTCCGATTCGTATTGCGCGGAGACGCCCGACAAGAACTTGCGCTCGGCCTCGGGGATGCCGAGCCGGTCGAAGGTCTTCTTGATGTCGTCCGGCACGTCGTCCCACGAGCGTTCGGTCTTCTCGGACGACTTCACGTAGTAGTGGATGTCGTCGAAGTCGATCTCGGCGAGGCGCGCCATATCGCCCCACTCGGGCATCGGCTTGCTGCGGAAGAGCTCGTACGACTTGAGCCGGAAATTGAGCATCCATTCCGGCTCGTTCTTCATCTTGGAGATGCGCTCGACGATCTCGCGCGTCAGGCCCTTCCCCGACTTGAAGACGTACTTGTCTTCGGAGTCGTGGAAGCCGTGACGGTAGTCTTCCATCAGATTGCCGGTATCGACTGCGGTCACATCGGTTGCCATAGGTCTCCCACGGTACGCCCCGCGGCGTCCATCGTCAAGGATAATTCAGGGAATCGTGCGTTATTCTCCCCGCCGCCCCGCTTTCGCTTTACATGGGGGAGGGGGGGGGTATGATGTACGACGGGCCCGGAGACGAAAACGCTCCGCGTCCGTATGCCGTAGAAGCGGCAGCAAGGGGACGGCACGCCCAACGTGCCTTTCGCGGAACGACGTCCGTGACGCCGATAATGGATCGGCACGCCGGCAAGATCGTTCCGAGAGGTCGGGGACGCTAGTGCACTGCACGCGCCAGCCGACGCGCCTGGAGGTGGGATTTCCCAACCGGACCCAAGGAGACGTTATTGGAATCACGTGGTACTCACATCATCTGCGAGCTCTCGGGGTGTAATCCCGACAAGCTGACCGACGTCGCAGGCGTCCAACACACGATGGAATCGGCCGCGCGCGAAGCGAACGCCGAGATTTTGAAGGTCGCGTTCCATCGCTTTCAGCCGCAGGGCGTCTCGGGCGTCGTCGTGATCGCCGAGTCGCATCTCTCGATCCACACGTGGCCGGAATCCGGCTATGCGGCGGTCGACTTCTACACGTGCGGCGATCATACGGATCCGTGGCGCGCATGCGAGTACGCGGCCCAAAAGCTGGGAGCGACATCGATGCTGACGACCGAGGTGAAGCGCGGTATCGCGTCGACCAACGGTCAATACACGCACGTCGTGCACGAGCACGCCGGTCAGAAGACGGCGAAGCGCTCGGCGTAGCCTCCTCGCGAAAGGGACCGTCCACGTTGCTATCTTCGAAGTTGGGGCGAACGCGCGCTCTCGGGTTGGGGTTCGCGTTCGTCTCTCTTGCGTTCGCTGCGTGCGGTCATAGCGGCAGCTCCGGCCCGACGCCGGCCACCTCGTTCACGCCGGTCCCGTCGCTCTCGCCCTCGGTGCTCACCTCGCCGTGCGCCGGCCCGTACGCGGCGTACGAGCCCGACGCCGGCGTCGGTAACGGTTTCACGGGCGTGCAGACGATCCACTACGAGAACAATTCCACGGCGCTCTGCTCCGACGTCACCGCGAGTTCGACGCCGATTCCGATCGTGTTCCCGGGTTCCGTGCAGAGCCTGGCGTTCGACGCGCAGCTCTCCGACGGCGTCGCCCTCATGTCCGACGGCAGCGGCACGTACCATCTCGTCCAGGCCGTCTACAACGCGTCGGTCGGTCAGCTGACGCCGGCGGGTGCGCCCTACGATCTTTCCGTGACGCCGTCGCCCGCGCCGACGATCAGCGGCGCCCCGACGGTCAGCGCCTCGCCAACGATCGTCCCGCTCATCACCGATGCGAGTTCGATCGCGATCGACGGCGTGGGCGCGCAGGGCGTCGCGCTGACGCTCGGCCCCGCCTCGAGCGGCCTCGTCGCGCTGACCTCGCTCTCGCAAGCGCCGCCGCAGTACGGCAACTCCGTGCAATACGTCGGGCCGGGCTACACCAAACAGCCGGGAGCCGGCTCGCGGACGACCGTCTCGTTCTCGAACGCGACCGACGGCACGACGGAAAGGCGACAGTGGCGATGGCGGTACGAGCGGT
>CAZZZK010000032.1:0-14623 GCA_964658555.1 Vulcanimicrobiota bacterium
AAGTAGTCCAAGTGCGAGACTTACATTCCGCCTCGCGGATCGATCCGCATCGACGATCGACCGAAGCTCTTGAAGTCGAGCGCGCTTTGTGGCGAGCTCGTCGTCTAAGCGCTTCATCTGTCTTTTGAAGTCGATGTGCTCGAGCGAGGCAGACATTGCAAGATCGAAGAGGCGGTCGCGCCGTCCAGCCACCGCATCTTCAGCAGTCTCGCTCTCGAGTTTCCGAAGTTCACGCTGGTGAGAGGGCCCGCTCGCTTCCGGCTGAGATACCCAACTACGAACGAGCGCCTCATCGGCCTTGAGTCCGCGGACATCGTCGAAGAAAGAACGTTCAAGGCGCTCCGCATTGAGCATGTATTTGCAGACGGTACATTCATAGTATCGTACCGACCTCGTTCGGTACTCCGTGCGAATGCCGTCGACCAGGCGCGTTCGCGTTCTGCCGCCGCTGGCTCGACCGTGTAAATGCCTTTCGCATTCCTGGCAGCGCATTGCGCCTGATAACGGATACTCGCGCAATCGCTGGCTGCCGCGCTTCGGGAATTTCGTGAATCGCTGCTGGACCGCATCGAAGAGTTCAGGCTCGACGATCGTCCCCCGGTAACGACGTTGTTTGAGCAATTTCACCACGCGGAGCGAGTCCCACCGCGTTCCAGAACGAGACTTCTCGATCCGAAGCCCATCTTCGCCGACTTTTGACGTCAGCCAAACATGTGGCGGAGCGTGGCCGTCGAGTCGCTTGCCTATGACATAGCTTCCTTCGCCAGCGGCGTACCACTGGAACGCCTTCAAGACCCAGTCCGCGCTGTCGGGAATCGGGACGTCCCGTTCGCCGAGCAACTGCAAGCCATAGGGCACTTTGTTCGACGTTGGCTTGCCTTCGCGCCGACGACGCTCCCAGCTGTCTCGCATGCGTTTCGATCGCGCCTCGTTCTCCGCGTCGCCGCCCATCGACTCGCCGACGAACGTCGCGCGACCGACGAACGTATCGAGTAATGCTTCGCCACGTCCGTGCACGTACAGCGATACCTTGAGATCGCGTAGGATCCGTCCGACGTAGAGCCCGTCGACCATGTCGCGTGACAGGCGATCAAGAGCCGTGATGAAGATGAAATTCGGACGCTGACGAGGTCCGAGCCTTTCGAGCTCGGCAAGGAGAGCCGACAGCACAGGACGCCCGGTGATGCTCTTAGCTGATGCCTGCTCCTGGAAGTAGCGCAGCTCCAGACCACGCTCGCGGGCAAATGCGACTGCCAATTCGCGTTGCGAGTCAAGCGACTGCTCTTGCTCTTCCTTTCTCGTCGAAACGCGGCAATACGCCCAAACCAACGCCATCGTGGCCATTTGCGTTTGGTGTGCATGAAATCCCTACTGCGACCACGCGGCGCTCGGCCCCGTGCTACGAACGCTCGGTGCGGACGCCTTCGCCGATAGCGGACAATCGTACGGCGGCTTCGCGTACAACGACGCACTCGCCGTCGCTCGGACGCAGCACGTGCCGATGCGCGAACCGCGCGCCGGGGACGTCTGGCGAACGGACGACGGCGTCACGATGCGCTTCTACGGTCCGATGCTGCCGTTCGCCCGAGGCACGAGGAACGACGTCAACGAGAATTCGCTCGTCTTCCGCCTGGAATACGGACGGTTCTCGATGCTCTTCACGGGAGACGCGGGCGCCGTCACGGAGCGGCGCCTCCTCGCGAGCGGCGTCGATCTGCACGCGACCGTCTTGAAGGTCGGCCACCACGGTTCGGCCTACGGCTCGACTCCCGCCTTCGTCGAGGCCGTCGCGCCGGCGGTCGCCGCGATCTCCGTCGGCCGCAACAATCTCTTCGGGCATCCGGCGCCGTCGACGCTCGCGACGCTCTCGTCGCACGGTGCGCGCATCTACCGCACCGATCGCAACGGCGCCGTCAGCATCACGAGCGACGGCGACCGAACGACCGTCACGGGCATGTTCGAAAGCGAAACCGCCGCCGTCTCGCGAGGCCCATGATACTTCGCGAAACGCTTCCGCGAGATGCTTGCGCGCGTACAATCGGCGCGCAAAGACCGTTTCGTTGAGAGACCGTCAGCGGAGAGACCGTCGGAAGAACGCCGCGACGCAGCTTCGCGCGGAGAAGTGCCGCCTACATCAACGAGATGCGCTCGCCGGGATCACCAGCCACTCGCGCTCGATCGCCTCTCCGGCGACTTCGTACATCGAGACGAGCTCCGGGGTCGGACCTCTCGAGACCGTATAGGAGTTGATCACGACGTTCCCGGCGAGCAGCTGCTTCGTCAGCGCCAATTGGAATCGCGGCGACTTCGCAAACGCGCTCGCGAAGAACGCGTGGATCGCGCGCGAGCCGTGCGCGAGAACGTTCCCGGACGGAAACGCGAAGATCGTCGCATCCGGCGCGTGGAACTTCGTCACCGCGTCCGTATCGTGCGCGTTGACGGCCTCGACCTGACGCGCGACGACTTCGCGAGCGGAGTCGGGCTTCGGCGGCGTCTGCGCGAACGCGGCGTCGCCGCATCCGATCGTCGCGTACGAGAAGATCGCGAGGACGATAGCGCTCGACCGTATCATGGCTCGCACTTCTCGGCGCGATGCCGGCGCCCTATCCGTCGTGCCGATCCGAAGATCGCCGCACGGCTCGCCTCGCCTCGCCTCGTCACGGTCCTCGATCGCTTCGCCGACGACGACGCGTTCTTCGGCGTCGATAGCGGGACGCCGTGCATCTGGGCGGCACGCTACCTGCGCGCGACGCGCGGACGCACGACCTTCGGCTCGTTCACCTGGGCGTCGATGGCGAGCGCGGCTCCCAACGCCATGGGCGCGCAGTCCGAATCGCCCGGGCGGCAGACGATCGGCCTCTGCGGAGACGGCGGCTTCACGATGCTCGGCCTCGGCGATCCGTTGCCGCTCGTCGAACGCAATGTTCCGGTGCTGCTCGTGATCTTCGACAATCGGTCGCTCGATTTCGTCCGCATCGACCAACAGGAAGCGGGCTTCGAGCCGTTCGGTACGGAGCCCGAGAATCCGAACTTCGCGAGAGTCGCCGAAGCGATGGGCGCGAAGGGCATTCGGCTCGAGGATCCGGCGAACGTCGAAGAGGCGTTGCGCGAAGCGCTCGCGCATCGCTCGGGCCCGGTGGTCCTCGATGCGGTCGTCGATCCGTTCGCGCTCTCGCTCCCCTCGCACGTTCCGTTCCGCGCGGCGGCGGGGTTCACGCTCAGTGCGTGGCGTCGGATCGCGAGCGGCCATCCCGGCCTCGTTCTCGAGGGAATCAAACGCACTATCGGGCTGGCGTCCGAGATCGAGATCGAGAACTAGCGCAGGAGCGCCCGCGCGCAGGCGATGCCGAGATACGCGCCCGCGATCCCGAGCCCGACGCTTCCGGAGACGTAGAGGATCGCCGTCGCGGTGAGGGCCTGCGCGAACATGCGAAGCGCTTCGTACGAAAACGTCGAGAACGTCGTATAGCCGCCGAGAATCCCCGTCGTGAGAAACGTGCGCAGCAGCGGATCGAACGTCGGGCGGAGCATCGACGCTTCGAGGACGAAGCCGATCGCGAACGAGCCCGTCACGTTGATCCCGAGCGTCGCAGAGAACCCGACGTTCGGGCCGAATCGCGCGACGACGAACGAAGTGATCGCGAAGCGCAACGCACCGCCGATGGCGGCGCCGAGCGCGACGACGAAGACGGCACGCGCATCGATCATCGGTTACGGCGTCCCTTCGCACGTTTGGAGTTCGCGTTTCTCGCCCATGATGCCGCATACGGATTCAAGGAGCGACGCATGGCGAGCCTTCCCGATCACGAACCCTCGCATGCGAGCGGGTGGGGCCATCCCGAGTGCCCCGGCACGACGGAGCCGGGAGTGCGGGAGCGTACTGCGAATGGGCGCGAGCGATGAGCACGCTCGACGCCCGGGACGAATCGCGAACGGTCAAACGCGGGATCACGCGCAAGCGGGTCGTCTCGCTCGGCTCCGCGGCCGCGCTCTTCGCGATCGTCTTCGTGCTGCTGCCGCGGAACGTCAGCGGACCGTTTCGCGAGACCCTCGCGTTCGATGCGGCGGCGGTCGCCTTCATCGCGATCACGCTCTCGTCCGCGATCCACGGCGACGCGAAGCGGACGCAGCGGCGCGCGGCCGTCGAGGATCCGGGGCGCAACGTCATCTATCTGATCGTCATCCTGGCCGCGATCAGCGGCCTCGTCTCGGCGATCTTCATCCTCGGCAAGGACGTCAGTTCGGCGCACAATCTGCTCAAAGCGTTCGAACTCGTCACGGGCATCCTCGCCGTCGTGAGCGGCTGGGTACTCATCCACCTCGTCTACACGCTGCGTTACGCCCACGCGTACTATTACGATCCCGACGGCGCCGATCCGGGCGGCCTCCAATTTCCGGGCGACCGGCCGCCGAACGACTTCGACTTCGCGTACTTTTCGTTCGTGATCGGCATGACGTTCCAAGTCTCGGACGTGCAGATCACGGACTCCGGCATCCGGCGCGAAGTCCTGACGCACGGGCTCATCTCGTTCGCGTACAATACCGCGATCATCGCCCTCGGGGTGAACATCGCTTCGGGGCTGTTACACTGAGCGCGTCCGCCTGAAAGCGAACGCGACCTTCGAGCCGAAGGCCGCCCCATGCCGTTCCCAACCGATATCGAGATCGCCCAAGCGGCGAAGCTGATCCCGCTCGCCGAGATCGCGGCGCAGATGGGCATACCGGAAGATCTGCTCGAGCCCTACGGCCGCAGCGTCGCGAAGATCGACCTGCGTGCGATCGACGCGCTCGCGGACCGTCCGGCGGCGAAGTACGTCGTCGTCTCGGCGATCACGCCGACGCCGCTCGGCGAGGGCAAGACGACGACGACCGTCGGCCTCGGCCAAGCGATGAAGCACGTCGGAAAACGGGCGACGATCGCGCTGCGTCAGCCGTCGATGGGTCCGACGTTCGGGATCAAGGGCGGCGCCGCGGGCGGCGGGTACAGTCAGGTCGTCCCGATGGAGACGCTGAATCTCCATCTCACGGGCGACTTCCACGCCGTCACGGCCGCGCACAATCTCTTGGCGGCGATGGTCGACAACCTGCTCTTCCAGGGCGGCGAGGTCGCCGGCAAGTTCTTGCGGCCGGTCGACGTCACGTGGCGGCGCGTCATGGACGTCAACGATCGCGCGATGCGCAACATCATCGTCGGCCTCGGCGGTGCGGCTGACGGCGTCCCGCGCCAGACCGGATTCGACATCACGGCGGCGAGCGAGGTCATGGCGATCCTCGCACTCGCGACCTCGCTCGACGATCTGCGCGCGCGGCTCGAGCGCATCGTCGTCGGCTACACCGCGAAGAAGGAACCGGTCACGGCGAAGGACGTCGGCATCGCGGGCGCGATGGCCGTCATCTTGCGCGAGGCGATCAAGCCGAACCTCATGCAGACCCTCGAGAACACGCCCGTGCTCGTGCACGCGGGTCCGTTCGGAAACATCGCGCACGGCAACTCGTCGGTCATCGCGGACCTCATCGGCATCCACACGGGCGATTTCCTCATCACCGAGGCCGGCTTCGGCGCCGATATGGGCGCGGAACGCTTCTTCGATATCAAGTGCCGGGCGTCGGGTCTCAAGCCCGATGCCGCGGTCGTCGTCGCGACCGTGCGCGCGCTCAAGCTGCACGCCGGGACGCACAAGGTCGTCGCCGGCAAGCCGCTGCCGGAAGCGCTGCTCGCGGAGAATCCGGACGAGGTCCGGACGGGCGGCGCGAATCTGCGCAAGCAGATCGAGAACATCCGCCTCTTCGGCGTCGCGCCGGTCGTCGCGATCAACGCCTTTCCGGGCGATCACGAATCCGAACACGCGGCGATCCGCGAGATCGCCGAGGCCGCGGGCGCGCGCGTCGCCGTCGCCACGCACTTCGCCGACGGCGGAGCGGGTGCGGTCGAGCTCGCCCACGCCGTGATCGAGGCGTGCGAGCGGCCCTCGCAGTTCCACGTGCTCTATCCCGACGACATGCCGCTGCGGGACAAGATCAAGACCGTCGCGACCGAGGTCTACGGCGCGAAGGACGTGACGTATACGGCCGCCGCGAGCGCCTCGCTCGACACGTTCGAAAAAGCGGGCTTCGGGAACCTTGCCGTGTGCATCGCGAAGACGCATCTCTCGATCTCGAGCGATCCGAAGCTCACCGGCGCGCCGACCGGCTGGACGCTCCCCGTGCGCGAGGTGCGCGCATCGGTCGGCGCGGGCTTCGTCTACCCGATCTGCGGCGAGATGCGCACGATGCCCGGCCTCGGCGGCAGCCCCGCGGCGCTGCGCATCGATCTCGACGACGAAGGCGAGATCGTCGGACTGTCGTGAGTCGAGCCGGGACGCTCGGGTAGCGGGAGCGTCTCGCGCGACGAGGGGGAACGAAGCGTCATGATACGTTTCCGTACGCGGGCGAAGATCGGGAGGCACGAATGGTAGGGACGAGACACCGCGCGGCGATCGTCGAGCATCCGCTCTCCGACGCCGATCGAGCCGCAGCCGCCGAGCTACGAGCGCAGACGGCGGCGCTGCCCGCTCCGCCCGACCTCGCGTCGAATCGCGCCTCGTTCGAAGCGATGCTCGCGCGGATTCCGCTCGCCGCCGGCGTCCGGTACGAGGCCGCGGAGGTCGGCGGGATCGCCGGGTTCTGGTGCCGGTCCGACCTCGACCGCCCCGGTGCGGCGATCCTCTATCTGCACGGCGGCGCGTACATGATCGGGTCGGCGAACGGCTATCGCGGCTTCGCCGGGCAGCTCGCGGCCCGCTCGGCGACGGCCGCCTTCGTCGCCGAGTATCGGCTCGCACCGGAACACCCGTTTCCGGCCGCCGTCGAGGACGCGGGCGCGGCGCTGCTCGGACTCGCCGCGCTCGGCTACCGGTCGATCGTCGTCGCCGGCGATTCCGCGGGCGGCGGCCTCTCGCTCGTGACGCTCGCGCTCGCGCGTTCGGCGGCTCGTGCGGGCGTCGTCTTCTCGCCGTGGACGGATCTCGCGCTGACCGGGGACGCGATGACCGAACGCGCCGCGATCGATCCGCTGTTGGACGACCCGACGCTGCGAAACGCGGCGCGCGAGTATCTCGCCGGACACGACGCGCGCGATCCGCACGCGTCACCGCTCTTCGGCGATCTCGCGGACCTGCCGCCGCTCCAACTGCACGTCGGAACGGACGAGATTCTCTTCGACGATGCGCTGCGCTACTTCGAACGCGCGCGAGATGCGGCCGTCGACGCGACGGTCCACGTCTGGGACGGTATGCCGCACGTGTTCCCGAGCCAGGTCGGCACGTTCGCCGCGTCCGATGCGTGTCTCGATATCGCGAGCGCGTTTATCGACGAACACCTCGCCGCGTCCGCACCCGGCGCGTCGTGAAGCTCCTCGGACTCGATCACGCGGATATCCGCGTCTCGTCGATCCTGTTGGTCGAACCGTTCTACGACGCACTGCTGCCCGCACTCGGTCTGTCGCGCAAAACCGAATCCCACGTCGCCGAAGACGGCGAATGGTTCGACGGCGACGAGCGGCCGCGCAACGTCATCGAGTACGCGACGCCGATCGTCGCGGGCGAACGCGGCTGGTTCGTCGGCTTCGTCGAACATTTCGAAATGCTGCCGAGCCGGACGCGCATCGCGTTCGCCCTGCCGCACGAACGCGATCTCGCGGCCGCGGAGACGCTCGTACGCGCGGCGGGCGGCCGCGTCGTCGAGTACTCGATCGACGAAGGCTATCCCGCGCTCTTCTTCGAGGACCCCGCCGGCACGCGACTCGAGTTCTGCGCTCGTCGCCCCGCCCGGTAGGCCGCCGCGCGTGCCGGCCCTCACGCCGCGGCTGACCGCGCTCTTCGCCGTCGCCTGCGGGCTCGCGGTCGCGAACATCTACTACGTCCAGCCGCTGCTCGCGACGATCGATCGCGAATTCCGCGTCGGGCCGGGCGCGGGGAGCGTCGTCATCACGCTGACGCAGCTCGGCTACGCGCTCGGTCTCGTCGCGATCGTGCCGCTCGCCGATCTCGTCGAGAATCGCACGCTCGTCGTGCGCGTGCTGTGCGGAACGACCGTCGCGCTCGTCGCGATCGCGTCGGCGCCGTCGTATCCGGCGTTCCTCGCGGCGGCGATCGTCGTCGGCGTCACGTCGGTCGCGGCGCAGATCCTCGTCCCGTTCGCCGCGCACCTCGCGCCCGATGCGACGCGCGGGCGGATCGTCGGCCTCGTGATGAGCGGACTCCTCGTCGGCGTGCTCCTCTCGCGCGCGTTCGCGGGTATCGTCGGCGGCGCCGCGGGCTGGCGCGCGGTGTACGCCGCGGCGGCGATCGCGATGGCGACGGTCGCGCTCGTCCTGCGGCGCGCGCTCCCGCGCCGCGAACCCGCGTATGCGGGGACGTACGGCGCGCTGCTGCGCTCGCTGGTCGCGATCTATCGCCGCGAGCCCGTGCTGCGGCGCCGCGCGCTCTACCAATCGCTCATGTTCGCGTCGTTCAGCGCGTTCTGGACGAGCATCACGTTCCTGCTCGCCTCGCCGCGCTACGGGTTCTCCTCGACGCAGATCGGCTTCTTCGCGCTCGCCGGGGCGACGGGCGCGCTCGCGGCGCCGTTCGCGGGCCGGCTCGGCGATGCCGGTCATTCGCGCGCCGGGACCGCGGCCGCACTCGCGCTCGGCGCGGGCGGCTTCGCGCTGACGCTCGTCCCGTCGCTTTGGACGCTCGTGCTCGCGGCGCTCGCGCTCGACGCGGCGACGCAGGGCACGCTCGTCCTCGGGCAGCGCGCGATCTACGCGCTCGCACCGGCCGAGCGCGGCCGGCTCAACACGCTCTTCATCGCGACGTTCTTCGTCGGCGGGGCGGCGGGCTCGGCCGCGAGCGGCTTCGCCTACGAACGCTTCGGGTGGCCGGGCGTCGTCGTCCTCGGCACGCTGCTCCCGCTCGCGGCACTCGCCTGGTGGCTCACCGAGCCGCGCACCGGAACGACCGCGACGGATGCGCGGCTCACGCGCACGGGATAACGCCGAATCGTCGTTACGCGTCCAGGCGCGCCACCGCATACGAACGCACGATCGGATCGACGGTAACGAGGACGAGGTTCTCGTGTAACGCTTGTGCGATCAGGAGGCGGTCGAACGGATCGCGGTGATGATCCGGAAGCGAGGCGACGGCCGTCGCGTGCGCGATCGTGATCGCGAGCGGCGAAAAGCCTTCCCGTGCCAACATCGTCGGAACGTATTCGTGCGGCGGCAACGGCAACGCGAGTCTGCAGCCGGTATTTTATCGCCGCCTCCCAGGCGGTCGCCGCAGATACGTAGATCTCGTTCTTTCGATCGGCGATCGCTTCGCGTGCGGGCTCCGACAGGCGCGCGTTCTTCGTCGTAACCCAGAGCCGGACGTGCGTGTCGGGCAGCAGCCTTACGTAAAGCGATCGAGACTCTCGTCGGGAAGCGGCGCGTCGAAATCGTCCGGCACCGTCCAGCCGCTCGTATCGACTCCGAAGCAATCGCGCTTCGCGGCGACGTTCCGTTCGCTCCCGGCTTCCAGCGCGACGAGGCATGCGACCGGTTTCGACGCACGCGAGATGACGATCTGTTCTCCGCGCTCGGCCGCCGCCACCAGGCGCGACAAGTGGGTTTTCGCCTCATGAATCGTCACGCGCTGCATTGGCGAAGGCTAAACGACGTGCACATAGCCGTCAAGCCGACGCGTCGCCTCCGAGCGTACGGTGCACCGCTACCGCCCGCGAACCGCGGCGTTGCCGACGAGGAGGCGCGTGCGGGACCAGCGTTCGAAGGGCTGCACGCGGCGGATCGCCGTGAAGATGCCGAAGACGAGCGCGAACGTCGTCGCGAGGCATGCGTAGCGCGCGAACGCGCCGCCGAAGCCGACGCGCTGGCGCGCCTCGCCGACGACGCGCAGATCGCAGATCATCATGCCGAGCGTCTGCCCGGTGAACGCGACCAGCACGACGACGTACGCGGCGAGGACGACGAAGGCCAGCGCCGCGTGGCTCGCTTGGACGACCGCATTTCCGTGCGATACCATCCAGAGCGTAGCGTCGTGCACCAGGCGAGGCACGTCCGGATCGGAGACCGCCTCCTTGACGGCGCCGACCTTCGCGACGCCGGAGCTCACCTTCGCATCGCTCGCGTCGCCGACGTCGGCCGGCGATTGCGGGAGCAGCGACGTGACGATCACGAAGTCGAGGACGAACGCTCCGATGCGCCGCCACGGCCCCGCGTAGCGCGTGAGGCCCGGTGCGGCCGCGCGATCGTCGCCGGACGCGGCGCGCAGGCGTTCGAAGCGCGGCCGCCACGCGGCGTAGAGCGGATCGTGCACGAACGTCGCCAGCTTCGCGACGCGATTCGTGATGTACGGCGAGGGCGCGAGCCATTCGCCCATGCGCAGCGACGGTTCCGCGTCGAGTTCGCGTCGCTGCTCGGCGAACGCGCTCACGTCGACCTGGCGGCCCACGCCCTGAAACGTCGAGACGGCGATCGCGGAGAGCGCGACGTCGAGCGATCCGCAGCACAGCAGGCCGATCCGGTCGGCGGTGTATTCGATGATCCGCAGCCACGCGCCGAAGGCGATCGCGACGATCGGGCTCTCGCGCCCGTTCGCGCTCAAGATCGACGAGAAGCGCGTGTGGCCCGCCTTGATGTGGCCGAGCTCGCGGCCGACCATGAAGGCGAGCTCGGCCGGCGTGAAGAGTTCGATGTACTGCGCGGAGAGCACGAGCGCGTACGGCTCGTCCGTCCCGATCGCGACGACCGGCGTGAAGATGTCGTCGCGCAGGAAGACGTGCGGCACGTTCGTGCCGACCATCCGCGCGCACGCGACGACGATGTCGTACACGGCGCCGAACTGCTGCTCGCCGATGTGGATCCCGCCGCCGAGGAACCGCCCGCGGCTGACGGCGACGAAGAGCATCGCGCCGATCACGATGAGCACGATGCTGCGAAACGTGAAGCTGTCGTGCAGCACGGCGCCGAGGATGCCGAGCGTGATCGGCAGCGCGCAGATCGTGAAGACGAGCCGCCGGCGCTCGCCTCGCAGGCGTAGCGACTCGGGGCCGGAGAACGGCGAGCCCTGCATCCGGCCGTCTTCGCGTCCGGCGGAGCGCACCTTTTCGCCGACCGTGACGGCACCGAGCCGCGTTCCGGGCGTCGGGCGGCGGTCGCCGCGGGCCTCGCGCTCGCCCGCTCAAAGAACTCCCGGCCGGGCGCGCGAAGGAGACCGTTCGCCCCCACGCCGCTCCCGAGAAAGTCTCCGTGTCGCAAAACGTCTTTACGATGCATCGCGTCGGCAAAACCGTTCCGCCGAAACGCTACATCCTGCGCGATATCTCGCTCTCGTTTCTCCCCGGCGCCAAAATCGGGATCCTCGGGCTCAACGGCTCCGGCAAATCGACCCTGCTGCGCATCATGGCCGGCGTCGAGACCGATATCGACGGCGAAGCGAAAGCGCTCGCGAATCTGACGATCGGCTATCTCGAGCAAGAGCCCAAACTCGACCCCGATAAGACGGTCCGCGAGACGGTCGAAGAAGCGCTCGGCGAATCGATCGCGGCGCGCAAGCGCCTCGACGAGATCTACGCGGCCTACGGCGACGAGAACGCCGATTTCGACAAGCTCGCGACGGAACAGGCCGCGCTCGAAGCGACGCTCTTCTCGCTCGGCGACGATCTCGAACAGCAGCTCGAGATCGCGGCCGACGCGTTGCGCCTGCCGCCGTGGGACGCGAAGATCGGGCCGCTCTCGGGCGGCGAGAAGCGACGCGTCGCGCTCTGCCGGCTCCTGCTCTCGAAGCCCGACATGCTGCTGCTCGACGAGCCGACGAATCATCTCGATGCCGAGAGCGTCGATTGGCTCGAGAATTTCTTGCAGCGCTTCGCGGGGACGGTCGTCGCCGTCACCCACGATCGCTATTTCCTCGATAACGCCGCCGAGTGGATCCTCGAACTCGATCGCGGCCGGGGCATTCCGTGGAAGGGCAACTACAGCTCCTGGCTCGATCAGAAACAGGCCCGGCTCGCCCAGGAAGAAGCGACCGAATCCGCGCGCCAGAAGGCGCTCGTTCGCGAACTCGAGTGGATCCGCTCGGGGACCAAGGGCCAGCAGACCAAGAGCAAGAGCCGCATCGCGCGCTTCGAGGAACTCTCGAGTTACGAATACCAACGCCGCAACGAAACGCAAGAGATCTTCATTCCGGTCGCGGAGCGCCTCGGCGATCAGGTGATCGAATTCAAGAACGTCGGGAAGTCCTACGGCGACCGGCTGCTGATGGAGAACGTGAACTTCCGCATCCCGGCGGGCGCGATCGTCGGGATCATCGGCCCCAACGGCGCGGGCAAGTCGACGCTCTTCCGCATGATCTCGGGCAAGGAGATGCCGGATTCGGGCGAGATCAAGATCGGTTCGACGGTAAAACTCGCCGTCGTCGATCAGAGCCGCGAATCGCTTTCCGGCGAGAAGAGCGTCTTCGACGATCTCTCGGGCGGCCTCGACGTGCTGATGGTCGGGAAATTCGAGATGCCGTCGCGCGCGTATCTCGGGCGCTTCAACTTCAAGGGATCGGATCAGCAGAAGCCCGTCGGGACGCTCTCGGGCGGCGAACGCGGCCGGCTGCATCTCGCGAAGACGCTCCTCGTCGGCGCGAACGTCTTGCTGCTCGACGAACCCTCGAACGATCTCGACGTCGAGACGCTGCGCGCGCTCGAAGACGCGATGAGCGAATTCGCGGGGACGGCGCTCGTGATCAGCCACGATCGCTGGTTCCTCAACCGGATCGCGACGCACATCATCGCCTTCGAAGGCGATTCGAGCGTCTATTTCTTCGAGGGCAATTACAACGAATACGAAGCGAACAAGCGGATGCGGCTCGGCGAAGAAGCGGCCCGGCCCCACCGCATCCGATACCGCCCGCTAACGATCAAGTAACGTACGTTCGGCGGCCTGCCGAAAAGGAAAGTATTCCCACCCATCGTTCGAGGCCGCCTCCGATGCAAAAATCGATGTGCCCCCTGCCGCTCGTCGAGCGGCCCCCCGCGCGTCGGGAGCCGCTCCGCGCCTGCGGCGCGTGCGGTGAGGGACACGAGCTCGGCTTCGACTTCACGTTCGCCTTCCAGCCGATCGCCGACGTCGCCGACGAGTCGGTCCACTCGTACGAAGCGCTCGTGCGCGGACCGCGCGGCGAATCGGCGTTCCACATCCTCTCGCTCGTCGACGATGCGAATCGCTATCGCTTCGATCAGGCCTGCCGCGTGAAGGCGCTCACACTGGCCTCGCACCTCGGCCTGCAGACGCGGATCAACATCAATTTCATGCCGAACGCCGTCTACAAACCCGAGCTCTGCATCCGCACGACGGTCGAGGCGGCGCGAGCGCTGCAGATGCCGCTCGACCGGATCGTCTTCGAGGTGATGGAGGGCGAGCAGATCCTCGATCACGCGCACCTCAAGCACATCCTGAGCGAGTACAACCGCTTCGGCCTGCAGACGGCGATCGACGATTTCGGCGCCGGATTCTCCGGACTCAACCTGCTCGCGGACTACCAGCCCAATTACATCAAACTCGACATGCATCTCGTGCGCGATATCGATCGCAACACGCCGCGCCAGGCGATCGTTCGCGGCGTCCTCGCCTTCTGCCGGGATCTCGGCATTCGGGCGATCGCCGAGGGCGTCGAGACGTTCGACGAATACGTGTGGCTGCGGCGCGCGGGCGTCGAGATGTTCCAGGGTTACCTCTTCGCGAAACCCGCCTTCGAAGCGCTGCCGAGCGTCGATTTTCGCAGCTTTCGGATCGACTGCCACTCCGCGGCGTGATGCGGGTATATCGCTCCCGTGAACGCACTGACCCTCATCATGTCCGGGATTCGCAAGCTGCCGCGGGTGCTGCCGCTCCTGCGCGATCCGAAGGTCCCGCTTTGGTCCAAAGCCGCGACGGTCGCGGCTATCCTCTTCATCATCTCGCCGCTCAACCTGCTCGGCGATATCCCGGGGCTCGGCTTCCTCGACGACGGCGCGCTCGTCGTGCTCGTGCTCGGACGTTTCGTCGCGTACGCCGAGAAGCACGCGAGCCCGGGCCACGTCCCCGAACCGCGTCGCGTCTCGTAGCGAAGGCGGCGGCCCACGCGGCCCTCAGAGCGCCTGCCACCCGTATTCGAGCAGAGCTCGCCCGTCGCGCGCGAGCGTGACGATACGATCCACGAGCGCGGGCGATTGGGCGTCCTCGTCGGTCAGCTGCCGGCGGACGACGAACGACCGCAGCCGGAAGAACGGGCCGATCTCGTCGTCCGCGAAACGATCGTATCCGCGCGGCAGCTGGACGAGCGCGTCGTCGCTCTCCTGCGGCCCCACGATCGCGAGCCCGCTCTTCGCGAGCGCTTTCCGGACGGCCGCGAACTCGGCCGGGCGCGCCGCCATGCGCGCGCGCAACGCCGCGAGTGCGGGCGGCGGCATACGGTAGAACGCGAGCCCGAGGAATACGTTGCCCGGCGCGACGTGGACGTAGATGCCGCCGGGCGAGTGACGGCCGCCGTCGCGCGAGAAGTACGCCGCCATACTTTCGCGATACGGTCGCTTATCGTGCCCGAAACGAACGTCGCGATAGATGCGAAAGACGGAG